>NZ_JBEZKZ010000076.1:0-36312 GCF_040651895.1 Streptomyces sp. NPDC048352 | reverse complement strand
TCGGCGGTACGCCGCCCGACCGCATCCACCACGACCCGTTCGAAACGCCCGTCCTGGCCAGGCCCTGACCCCCGCACCTCCGGTCAGGCCCCGCCTCCTCCCGGCGGTGCTGGAGTACCTGCGCGGGACGCGCGAACTGGTGGAGGCCCAGCGGGCCGTCCTGCTGGGGTACCTGGGGGCGGGGGAACCCCCGCGGCCCGCGACGGGCACCGGGTCCGGTGCGCCGGTCGAACCGTTCGCCCGCCTCGGCGGCGGGATCCCGGCCGCCCCCGTACCCGTACCGCCCGCCGCGGACGGGCCCGAGGCGGGCCGGGCGGCCGGTCCGGGCGCACCGCGCACGGCCGAGGAGGTGATGGACGCGGTCCTGGAGATCGTCCACACCCGGACCGGCTACCCCAGGGACATGCTCGATCCCGGGCTCGACCTGGAGGCGGACCTGTCCATCGACTCCATCAAACGGGTGGAGATCATCGGCGCCCTGGCCGACCGGATCCGACTCCCCCGGGAACCGGGCGGCTCCACCGGATCCGCCGTCGAGGAACTGTCCCGGATCAAGACCCTGAGCGGGATCGTGGACTGGATCGTCTCCCGCGCGCCCGCCACCGCTCCCGGACCGGGGCCCGCCGCGGCCGGCGGTCCGGCGCCGGCCCCCTTGCAGCGGCTGCGGGTCGAGGCGGTCCCCGTGGCGGCGGCCGCCGGGGACCCGATGGCCCTGCGGGGCCTGCGGATCGGGATCGTCGGGGACGGCCAGGGCCTGGCACGGGCGCTCGCCGGGGCGCTGCGGGAACGGGGCGCCGAGGTGCGTCCCCTCGCGGCGGCGGAGGCCGGGTGCGACGGGATCGTCGACCTATCGGCGCTGCGGGGCGGGACCGAACCGGTGCTGCCCGGGGCCTTCGCGGGGCTGCGGCAGGCACTGGCCGGCGGGGTGGGCCGGCTGCTCCTGGTCACGGCGCCCGCGCCCGGCACGGCCGGGGCCGGGCTGCACGGCTTCGCCCGCAGCGCGGCGCTGGAGTTCCCCGGCACGCTGCTCCGCGCCGTGGAGGTCCACCCCAAGGAGGACCCCGAGCAGACGGCCCTGCTGCTCCTCGCCGAGCTGGCCGACGGGCCGGGCGCGGCATCGCACGGGGCCGCCTCGGTCGGGTACGCCCCGGACGGCACCCGGTTCGCACGCCTGCCGGTGCCCGCCGACCCGCTGGGCGCGGCCGGAGGGGCCGTGCCCCTGGGCCCGGACTCCGTGGTCCTGCTCACCGGCGGGGCGCGCGGGATCACGGCCCGCACGGCTCTCGCGCTGGCCCGCGCCACCGGCTGCCACGTCGAGCTGGTCGGCCGTACGCCCGAACCGCCCGCCGAGGAGGACGCGTTCGGGCAGGCCCGGGACCGGGTGGCGCTGCGGGCCGCGCTGATCGCCTCGGGCCTGCGGACGCCGGCCGAGATCGAGGCGGCCGCGTCGGGGATCCTCGCCGGGCGGGAGGTACGGGCCGCGCTGGCCGGTCTCGCCGGCGCGGCGGCCTCCGTGCGCTACCACCGCGCCGACGTCACGGACGGGGCGGCCGTACGGGCCGTCGTGGCGGACGTACAGGCCCGGCACGGCCGGCTCGACGGGATCGTGCACGGGGCGGGTGTGCTGCGGGACGGGCTGCTGCACGAGAAGCAACCGGCGGACTTCGCCGCGGTGTTCGCCGCCAAGGTAACCGGAGCCCGCCACCTCGCGGCCGCCGCCGCCGAGCACGGGGCGTACCCGGCTCCCCGGTTCCTGGCCCTGTTCGGCAGTGTCGCCGGGGTGTACGGCAACCGCGGCCAGAGCGACTACGCCGCCGCCAACGACGCCCTGGACGTCCTCGCGCGCACCTGGGCGGAGTCCTTCCCGGGCCGGGTGCTGTCCGTCGACTGGGGCCCCTGGGCGGCGGAGGCGGGCGGGATGGTCACTCCCGAGCTGGAGCGCGCGTACGCCCGGCGCGGCATCCCGCTGATCGCGCCGGAGGCGGGTACCGCCGCGTTCCTCGCCGAACTCGCGCACGGGGACGACGTACAGGTGGTCCTGACGGCCGCCCCGCAGGAGGGGCGCGGCGATGAGTGAGCGGCTGCGGCGCGGCCCGCGCCCGACCGACGCGGCGATCGTCGGGATGGGCGCGGTGTTCCCCGGTGCGGGCGATCTGGCGGCGTACCGGCGCAACCTGTACGCGGGGGCCGACTGCATCGGTGAGGTCCCGCCGGAGCGCTGGGATCCCGAGGTGTACTACGACCCGGACGCCGCCGCCGGCCCGGCGGCCGGCGACCGGTTCTACTGCCGGCGCGGCGGCTTCGTCGACGGCCTGGCCGGCTTCGACCCGACGCGGTTCGGGATCATGCCGGCCGCCGTGGAGGGGGCCGAGCCGGACCAGATGCTGGCGCTCCGGGCGACGGCCGAGGCGATCGCGGACGCGGGCGGTGAGGAGCGGCTTCCGGCCGACCGGTCCCGGATCGGGGTGGTGCTGGGGCGCGGCGGTTTCATGGGGGTGGCCACCGCCCGCCTGGACCAGCGGGTGCGCACGGCCCACCAGTTGGCGCAGACCCTGCGGGAGCTGGCTCCGGAGCTCGGCGAGCGGCGGATCGCCGAGGTGCGGTCGGCGTTCCAGGACGCGCTGGGCCCGGAGCGACCGGAGGCGTCGATCGGGCTGGTGCCGAGTTTCACCGCCGCCCGGACCGCGAACCGGCTGGACTTCCGCGGCCCTGCCTACACCCTGGACGCGGCCTGCGCCTCCTCACTGCTGGCCGTGGACCAGGCGGTCGGGCTGCTGGCGGCCGGGCGCTGCGACGCGGTGGTCGCGGGGGCCGTGCACCACTGCCACATCGCCACGCTGTGGAGCGTGTTCACGCAGCTGCGGGCGCTGAGTCCGACCGAGCGGATCCGGCCCTTCGACCGGGGCGCGGATGGGACGCTGCTGTCCGAGGGCACCGGGGTGGTGCTGCTGAAGCGGCTGGCGGACGCGCAGCGGGACGGGGACCGGGTGTACGCGGTGGTCCGCGGGACGGGCGTGGCCGGGGACGGCCGGGCGGCGAGCCTGATGAGCCCGCTGGTCGCGGGCCAGGTACGGGCGCTGGAGCGGGCCTGGCGGGAGGCGGGGCTGGATCCGCGGGCGCCGGGCGCGCTGGGGCTGCTGGAGGCGCACGGTACGGGGACCCCGGTCGGGGACGCCGCCGAACTGGACACGCTGGCCCGGGTGTTCGGGCCGCCGCCGGCGGGCGGGCCGGAGATCGGCTTCGGGTCGGTCAAGTCGATGCTCGGGCACACCATGCAGGCCTCCGGTGTGGCCGGCCTGATCAAGGCGGCGCTGGCGGTGCACGACGGGGTCCTGCCGCCGACGCTGCACCTGGAGGACCCCCACCCCGGCCTGGCCCGGACCCGGATGCGGCCGGTGACGGCCGCCGCGCCGTGGGAGCGGGGGCCGGGCCCGCGGCGGGCCGGGGTCAACGCGTTCGGCTTCGGCGGGATCAACGCGCACGTGGTGCTGGAGGAGGCTCCGGCCGCCGTCCGGGCGGTGCCGCCGGTGCGCCGGTTCCTGCCGCTGGGCGGTACGGGCGTGCCTGCGGGGCCGGGTGCCGCGGTGGCGGATGCGCTCGCGGGGGCGGGTGGTGCAGGGGGCCGGGGGGTGCCTGCGAGAGCGGGGGTGCCCGGGGGTGTCCTGCTGCTGGCGGCGGGGAGTGTGGCGGAGCTGTCGGCCCTGCTGGCGGCGCCCTCGCCGGTGTCCGGCGGGGAGGGGCCCTGCCGGGTCGCGGTGGCCGGCCCGACGCCGCAGCGGCTCGCGCTGGCCGCGAAGGCGGTGGCGCGGGGCCGGCCCTGGCGGGGCCGGGGTGACGTGTGGTTCACCCCCGAGCCGCTCGGCGGACGGGTGGCGTTCCTGTTCCCGGGTCTGGAGCCGGAGTTCGCACCGGTGGTGGACGACGTCGCCGACCGGCTGGGGCTGGCCCGGCCGCGCCTGATCCGGGGCGGCTCGCTGATCGAGCGGGCGCTGGACGCGATCGCCACGGGCCGCTTCTTCGCCCGGGCCCTGCCCCGCCTCGGCGTCGGGGCCGACGTGCTGGCGGGCCACAGCCTGGGCGAGTGGGCGGCGATGGTGGCCGCCGGCATGTATCCCGAGGAGGCGGCCGACGCCTTCCTCGACTCGCTGCGGCCCGGTTCGCTGAAGGTCCCCGACCTGGTGTACGCGGCGCTGGGCTGCGGTGCCGGGCGGGCACGGGCGGCCCTGCACGGACTGGACGGGGTCGTGGTCAGCCACGACAACTGCCCCCACCAGTCGGTGATCTGCGGCGGTCCCGACCAGGTGGCGGAGGCCGTCGCGCGGCTGCGCGGCGAGGGGGTGCTCGGGCAGGAGCTGCCGTTCCGCTCCGGCTTCCACACCCCGATGTGGGAGCCCTACCTCGGCCAGGTCCGGGCCGCCTTCGGGCGGCTGCCGCTGGAGCCGGCCGTCCTCCCGGTCTGGTCGGCCACCACCTGCGCGCCGTTCCCCGGCGCCGCAGGGGACGTACGGGAGCTGGTGGTACGCCATCTGCTGGAACCGGTGCGCTTCCGCGAGCTGACCCTGCGCCTGTACGAGGAGCAGGGCGTCCGCGGCTTCGTTGCGCTGGGCCCCGGAAGCCTCACGGGCTTCGTCGAGGACACCCTGCGCGGCCGGCCCCACCTCGCGGTGTCCACCTCCTCCCCGCGCCTGCCGGGCCTGGCGTCGCTGACCCGCATGTGCGCCGCGCTCTGGGCGGAGGGCCACGCGCCGCGCTGGGACCTGCTGACCGGGCCCATGGCCGACGCCGGAGCCGTGGCCGCGGCCGGCACCGGTGTCGTAGCCGCGCCCGGCGCCCGAGGCGTGGCCGCGAGCGGTGCCCGAGCCGTGGCCGCGAGCGGTGTGGGTGCCGGGTCCGGAACCGGTGCCGGCCGGCCGGTGCCCGCCGGGCCGGTGCCCGCCGGGCCGGAGCCCCGCGGTGTCACCCTCGACCTCGGCTCGCCGCTGGTCCGGCTCGGCGAGGCGGCCCGCACGGCTTTGGGCGGCGGCCTCCTCACCCCGGCCCCGCACCCCGCTCCCGCGGGCCCCGCCGCGGACGCCGGGCGGCCGGCCCTGCTGTGCGCCCTGGACGCGGTCCTCGGCGACACCGGCGCGGCGGCCCGCAGCGTCGCCGAGGCGTGGGCGGCCGGACGGCGGGCCGCCCCCGGGGACGGGGTCACGGGCCGGCACTCCCTGCGGCTGTCGCTGGCCGCGCTGCCCTTCGTACGGGACCACTGCGTGTACCTCCAGCCGGACGACTGGCCCGAGGACTCCGACCGGTTCCCCGTCGTGCCCATGACCACCATGCTGGAGCTGGCGGCCGACGCCGCCCGGCGCTACGCGCCCGCCGGCCTGGCGGTCACCGGGTACGAGGACGTACGGGCCCTGCGGTGGCTGCCCGTCGAACCGGCCCTGGACGTGGAGGTGCTGGTCCGGGAGGAGGGCCCGGGCCGGTTCCGTGTCACCCTCGGGGAGTACGCCTCGGTGGTCGTGCTGCTCGGCGACCGGTACCCGGCGCCGCCCGCCCCCGACACCGCCGCACTGCGCGAGCCGGGGCCCGCTCCCGTCAGCGCAGCCGCCCTCTACCGGGACCGGTGGATGTTCCACGGCCCGCGCTTCGCCGCCGTGCACGAGGTGCGGACCGTCGGCGCGGACGGGATCGAGGGGGTCCTGCGGGCGCTCCCCGACCCGGGGGCCCTGCTCGACGCGGCGGGCCAGCTGTTCGGGCACTGGATGCAGCTGAGCCTGCCGGTGGACCGGCTGGTCTTCCCGGCGACCGTGGACCGCGTCCGGTTCTGCGGCCCGCCGCCGGCCCCGCACGAGCTCGTCGGGGCCACGGCCCGGATCCGCGAGGTCCGCGACGTCACCGTGCGCGGTGACATCGAGCTGCGCCGGCCGGACGGGACGGTGTGGGCCCGGATCGAAGGGTGGACGTACCGCCGGTTCGGTGCCGACGAACGGGTCTGGCCGATGAAGTTCACCCCGGAGGTCTGCGGCATCGGCGAGCCGCAGCCCGGGGGCTGGTGCCTGGCCCGCCGGCGCTGGAGCGATCCCGCCTCGCAGGAACTGGTCATGCGCCGCTACCTGGGCGCCGCCGAACGGGCCGCTTACGAGCGGCTGTCGCCGCGTGCCCGGGCGCCCTGGCTGCTCGGCCGGATCGCGGCCAAGGACGCGCTGCGGCAGCTGCTGTGGGACGGCGGCGCCGGGCCGGTGTTCCCGGCGGAGGTGCCGGTCGGCAACGACCCGGCGGGCCGCCCGCTGGCGCGGGGCCCCCTCGCCGCCGGGTTCCGGCTGACGATCGCCCACAAGGACCGGATCGCCGTCGCCCTCGCCCATCGCACCCGGGCGGTCGGGATCGACGTGGAGCCGGTGACCGCCGACCCGGACGCGCTGGTCCGCATCGCCCTGGCACCCGGTGAACTCGCCCTCGCCGAAGCGCTGGCGGGTACCCGGGGAACCGGCCTGCCGGCCGCCCTCACCGCCCTGTGGTGCGCCAAGGAGGCCGCCGCCAAGGCGGAGGGCTCCGGGCTCGGCGGCCGGCCGCGCGACTGGCGGGTGACCGGTGACCCGGACGGCGCCGGCCTGCTGGTGCGGTCCCCGGACGGACTCCCGTACGCCGTACGCACCACCCTGGCCGACACCTCGACCCCCGACCACGTGGTCGCCTGGACCGACCACGGCACCTCCCCCGCCGTCCCCTTCCCCCTCACGGAGACCCGCCATGGGAAATGACATCCTGACCGAGATCACCGGCATGCTGGTGGAGATCGTCGGCGACGACCACCTCCTCGCGGACGAGGTCACGATGAAGACGACCTTCAACGAGGACCTCGCCCTGGAGAGCATCGAGTTCGTCGCCCTCGCCGAGGCGCTGCACCACCGCTACGGCGCGGGGGTGGACCTGATGGGGTTCCTGGCGGAGAAGGACATGGACGCCATCCTCGCCATGTCCGTCGGTGAACTCGTCACCCACATCGGGCAGGTCACGCACGCCTCCCTCGCCCGCAGCGCCTCGGGGAGCAGCTCCTCCGCGGCGACCGCGGCCGGCTGAGCCGGCCATGGCCTTCGTCCGCGCGGGTTCCCTGCGCTTCCACGTCCAGCGGCTGCCGGCCGCCGCCACGGCCGGCCGCGGCCGGCCCCTGGTGGTGTTCCTCCACGGCCTCGTCGTCGACAACCTGTCCTCCTTCTACTGCCCGGTGGCCCTTCCCGTCGCCCGGGCCGGCCACGAGGTGCTGCTCTACGACCTGCGGGGCCACGGCCTCACCGAGCGCCCGGCCGACGGCTACGACAGCCGCACCGCCGTACGGGACCTCCTGGCGGTCCTCGGCGCGCTCGGCCTCGGCCGGCGTCCCGTCCACCTGGTCGGCAACAGCTACGGCGCGACGCTGGCGCTGCACGCCGCCCTGGCCCGGCCCGACCTCGTCACCGGCCTCACCCTCCTCGAACCGCCGCTCAGCGGGGCATGGGTGGAGAACATGGTGGACACCCTGTCGGCGGCCGCGCTCAGCCTGGAGGACAGTCCGGTGCCCGCGGAGCTGCTCGGGCTGCGGCTGCGCAAGGCCGCCCGCCTCACCGCCATCGCCGACGACCTGCTCAACCGCACCACCCTGGTCGACGACATCGCCGCGAGCCGCACCTTCACCCCGGCCGACTACGCCCGGCTGCGCTGCCCGGTCCTGATCGTCTGCGGCGAGCACTCCGAACTGGTTCCGGGGGCCCGGGAGCTGGCCCGCCACGCCCCGCGGGCGGCCCTGCGCGTCCTGCCGGGCCTGGGGCACGACGTCCTGAAGGAGAGCAGCGGGGTGCTGCGGGAATCCGTACTGGCCCACCTCGACGCGACGGCCGTCGCCGCGGCGGCCGCGGCGAGGGCCCGGCGCCGGACGGGAGCGCTGGTCCGATGAGGGTGCTGTTCACGGTGCCGCCGCTGGCGGGGCACGTCAATCCGACGGTGGCCGTCGGGGCCGAACTGGCCTCGCGGGGCCACGAGGTCGCCTGGACCGGGCCGGCCGGGGCGCTGGCCGGGCTGCTGCCCCCGTCGGCCCGGATCCTGTCCGCCGGGGAGCGGGCGGACGGCGGCGGCTACGCCGCGCTGCACGAGCGGTGGCGCGATCTGCGCGGGGTGGGCGCGCTGCGGTTCCTGTGGGAGGAGGCCCTGGTGCCGCTGGCCCGGGCGATGGTGCCCGGGGTGGCCCGGGCGGTGGAGGCCTTCGCGCCGGACGTCATGGTCTGCGACCAGCAGGCCCTGGCCGGGCCGCTGGTCGCCCGGCGGCTCGGCGTGCCGTGGGTGACGTCGGCCACCACCTCGGCCGAACTCACCGGGCCCTTCGCGGACTTCCCGAAGGTCGGGGAGTGGGTGGCCGACCGGGTCGCGGGGCTGCTCGCCGAGTTCGGGGAGGGCGGCGAGGGCTGGGACCCCCGCTTCTCGGAGCTGCTGGTGCTGGTCTTCTCGACCCCGGAGCTGCTGGGCTCCGGCTCCCGCTCCGGCCCGCAGTACGCCTTCGTCGGCCCGGCCTTCGGGGCGCGTCCGGCCGCGCCCGGCTTCCCCTGGCGGCGGCTGGACCCGCGGCGGCGGCGGGTGCTGGTCTCCCTGGGCACCCTCAACCAGGAGGCGGGCGCCCGCTTCTACCGGGCGGTGCTGGGAGCCGCCGAGCGGCTCGCCGACGAGGTGCAGCTGGTCCTGGCCGCGCCCGCGGAGCTGGTCGGTGAGGTACCCGGTCACGTCCTGCTCCAGCCGAGGGTCCCCCAGCTGGAGCTGCTGCCGCACCTGGACGCGGTGGTCTGCCACGGCGGCCACAACACCGTCTGCGAGGCCCTCGCGTACGGGCTGCCGCTCGTGGTCGCCCCGATCCGCGACGACCAGCCGATCGTGGCCCGGCAGGTGGCCGCGGCCGGGGCCGGGGTCCGGGTGCGGTTCGGCCGGACCGGGGCCGAGGAACTGCGCGACGCGCTCACGGCCGTGCTGGACGATCCCGGACCCCGCCGGGCCGCCCGGCGGATCCAGGCCTCATTCGCCGCGGCCGGCGGGGCAGCCGCCGCGGCCGACCGGTTGGAGAAGCTGCTATGACGCCACCTCCGCTCACCCGGGTCCGCTGGACCTCCGCGGTGCTGCTGGCCGCGCTCGGCGCCGGCACCGTACGGGCCGGCCGCAGGCTGCGGGCGATCCCGGTGCTGCCGGCCGCCCCGCCCGTCTCGGCCGGGGTGCCCGGCGCCGCCGGGTGGCGGCTGCTGACCGCCCGGGGGGTGGAGCCGGGCGCGGCCGTCTTCCTCGCGGCCTGCGCGTACGCGGACCGGGAGGGGCTGCGGGTGCTGGACCTGCTGCCCGCGGACCTGCCGGCCGAGCGGGTGCTGGGGCTGCTGCGGCTGGTGGACCCCGCCCGGTACCGGGGGGACCGGCTCGGGGAGGGGCGCGGGGCCGGGTTCGCGGTGCTCGTCGCCGAGGAGGTGCTGGAGCGGGCCGGGGTGGAAGCCGGCGGCCGGGCACCGGAGCCGGCGGAACTCCTCGCGCTGACCCGGCGTGTGAAGGAGTACGCCGCCGGGGCCACGGGGCTGGCCATCGCCCCGGGACTGAGCTGCGGCACGCCGCCCGGGAGCGCCGGGCGGGCCGCCGAGCTGCGGGCACAGGGGCTGCCGGCGGGGGCGCTGGCCGCCGCCCAGCTGTCGGGGCTGGCGCTGCTCGCCGCCGTCGCGGTACGCCAGGGCCGGTGGGGGGCGGCCGCGGCCGGGCTGTACTGGCTCCAGCCGTACCTGGCCCTCGGCGGGCCCGGCTCCCCGCTGCGTCCCGCCGATCTGGGCCGGGCCACCGCCGCCCGGCCGGTACGCTCCCTCGGCGCCGGCCTGCGTACCGCCGTGGCGGCGGGGCGCGGCCGGTCCGGGGGTGCGGGCACCGCCGCGGAGGCGGCCGCCGCGTACCGGGCCGAACTCGCGGGGGGCACCGACCGGTTCTTCGAGGCACGGCGCCCCGACTGCCCCTGGTGCGGCTCGGGGCCGCTCGCGGTCCGGGTGCGGGTGCCGGACCTGCTCCAGGGCAAGCCGGGCACCTTCGCGCTGGAGCGGTGCGCGGCCTGCGGGCACGTCTTCCAGAACCCCCGGCTGACCGTCGAGGGGCTGGAGTTCTACTACCGCGACTTCTACGACGGGCGCGGCGGTGAGGGCGCCGGCACGGTCTTCGGGCGGCTCGGCGGCTCCTACCGGCGCCGGGCCGAGATGCTGCGGGCCCACGCCGACCCGGCGTCCTGGCTCGACGTCGGCACCGGGCACGGCCACTTCTGCAACGCGGCGCGCGAGGTCTGGCCGCGGACCCGCTTCGACGGCCTGGACATGGGAGAGGGGGTCTGCGGTGCGGAGCGGCGCGGCTGGGTGGAGACGGGCTACCAGGGGCAGTTCCCCGAGTTCGCCTCGAAGCTGGCGGGCCGGTACGAGGTGGTCAGCATGTACCACTACCTGGAGCACACCCGGGATCCGCTCGCGGAACTCGACGCGGCGGCCACCGTCCTCGCACCCGGCGGCCACCTGGCCGTCGAGGTCCCCGACCCGGAGTCGCGGATGTCACGGCTGCTGGGTCCGGCGTGGCTGCCCTGGTTCCAGCCGCAGCACCAGCACCTGATCCCGGCTGCGAACCTGCGGGAGGCGCTGGCCGACCGGGGGTTCACCGTGCTGGCCGAGGAGCACGGCCCGGCCCACCAGGGCAACGACTTCTTCGGGGCGGTGGCGCTGACCGTGACGCGGCTGGCCCCCGATCCGGACCGGCCGTGGGGGCCGCCGCCCACCGCGCGGGCGCGGGCGCTGGCCCGGGCCGTACGGGTGGCGGCCGTGCCGTGCTTCGCCGCGGCGGCGGTGCTCGACGCCCTGCGCACGGCGGCGGCCCGCCACACCGACGGCGGCAACGCCTACCGGATGCTGGCCCGCAAGGACGCCCCGTGACGGCCGCCGGCCGGGCGGGCACGCCGCCCGCGCCCTCCGGCCCCCCGGCCTCCGCTCCCCCGGCCTCCGGCCCCGCCGGGGGTGACCTGGCCCGGCGGGCCACCGCCGACCCGCTGTTCCGGCTGGTCGCCTACGCCCTCGAAGCCGCACACGGCCGGCCCCCGGCCGCCGTCTGGAGCGCTCCCCACGCCTTCCACCTGGGCTCCCCCGGACTCGTCGCGGCGGCCGGCTGGCCGACGGCGGCCGCCGCGGCCCCGCGTACCGACGGCCTGGTCCGGCTCAGCTCCCTCGGGCACCCCGCCGACAGCTGCGACCTGCCGCTGGCCCCGTCCGGGCCGCCGCCCGACGCACCCGCCTGGGCCGCGCGGCCGTACGCGGTGCTGCGGGCGCTGGCCGATGCGGGCTATGGCCGCGGCGGGACGGACCTGCACGTCCAGGGCTCGCTGACGGCGGCCGCCGGGCTCGCCACGGCGGAACCGGCCGACTGCGCGGTGGCGCTGGCCGTGGCCGACGTCCACCCGCCGCCGGGCGCGGAGCCGGGTGCCGGGCCCGACCGGGAAGGGCTGGCCCGGCTGCTGGCCGGGGCGCTGCCGGACGGGGACGACGCGCTGCGCCGGGCGGTGCTCTTCGCCCGGCCCGGGGAGGCCCTGCTGCCCGGCGCGGAGCCCGGGCCGCGGCGGCGGTACGTCACCTTCGACCCCGCCGCGTCGGGGGCACGCCTGGTGCTCGTCGCCGTTCGGGGCGAATCGGCGGACCGGCCGCGGGAGTTGGCCCGGGCCGTCGCCCTCGCCCGCCGGGCGGGGGCCCTGAGCGCCTGGCCGCCCGGGGGGCGGCCGGAGCGGAGCGTACTGGTGCTGCTGCCCGAGGCCCGGCTGGCGGCGGTGCGGGCGGCGGTCGCGGAGGACTTCCGCGGCCGAGGGCGGCCCGTGCCGCGGTTCCTGAACATCTCGGTGGCGGGGGCCGCCCGGCGCGAGGAGTGACCGTCCGGCCCCGCCCCCTCCCCTTCGCACTCACCTTCACCTTCACCTTCACCGAGGAGGAACACCCCATGCCCCTTCCCTCGCCCGAAGCCCGCCCCAGACGCCGGACCGCCCGGCGCCCCGTCACCGTGGCCGCACTGGCCGCGTGCAGCGCGCTCGGCCTGCTGGGCGCCTTCACCGTCGCCAACTCCCAGGCGGCAGAGAGCGGTTCCGCGGCCCCGGCGGCGGCCGCCGCGCTGCCCTCGTACGACCACGTGGTGGTCGTCGTGTACGAGAACAAGCAGTACGGGGAGATCATCGGCAGCGCGAACGCCCCGTACATCAACCAGCTGGCCGGCGGCGGCGCGAGCCTGACCGGCATGAAGGCGCTGACCCACCCGAGCCAGCCGAACTACTTCAACCTCTTCTCCGGCTCCACCCAGGGCATCACCGGCGACGGCTGCTACACCCCGCAGTCGATGACGGCGGCGAACCTCGGCCAGGAGCTGATCGCGGCCGGCAGGACCTTCGCCACCTACAACGAGGACCTGCCGGCGGAGGGTTCCACGGCCTGCACGAGCGGCCAGTACGCGCAGAAGCACAATCCGTGGTTCGCCTTCAAGAACGTGCCGCTGAACACCGGCAAGACCTGGGCGCAGTTCCCGCAGAACGACTTCGGGGCCCTGCCGGACCTGTCGTTCGTCGTCCCCAACCAGTGCAATGACATGCACTCGTGTTCGGTCGGTACGGGTGACACCTGGACGAAGAACAACATCGACGCCTACGCACAGTGGGCGAAGGCCCACAACAGCCTCCTCGTGCTGACCTGGGACGAGGACAACTACCTGGGATCGAACCAGATCGCCACCGTCTTCTACGGGGCGAACGTGAAGACGGGCACGTACGCGGGCGCCTTCAACCACCACCACCTGCTGCGGACCTTCGAGGACCTGTTCGGCACGGCCACGCACGCCGGCAACGCGGCCGGCGTCGAGCCGATCACGGAGGTGTTCTCCGGATCCACGACGCCCACCCCGACCCCGACGCCCACCCCCACGCCCACCCCGGGTGATCTGAAGCTGGCCAACCCGGGCCCGCAGACCTGCAAGTTCAACCAGTCCTGCACCGTCCAGCTCACCGCCACCGGCGGCAAGGCCCCGGTCCGGTACGCGGCCACCGGCCTGCCCTGGGGTCTGAGCGTCGACGCCGGCACCGGACGGATCAGCGGCAAGCCCTGGGGCAGCGGCACCGTCCAGATCACCGCGACGGCCACCGACGCCGCGGGCACCACCGTCACCGCCGCGTTCCCGCTCACCGTCAACTGGTTCTGAAGGAGGCATCCGTGTCCCTGTCGGCCGGCCGGGGCTCTGCCGTTCGGGTGACGCACCGCCACGTCTGCGCCCCCGGGCCCGTTACCAGCACGACTTCCCCGATCCGGGGCTCGTTTCGGCTACAGCGAAGGAAAGTTCTCGAATGCTGAAGAAGATGATGATCACCGCAGCAGCCACCGCCGCCGCCGTCGGCGCGGGTGCCGCCGTCGCCGCACCGGCCATGGCCGTCGGCAACGACAACGGGATCAACACCGTCAACGGCAATGGTGCTGAGCAGATCTACGGCAACCAGAAGACCGAAGGTGAACTCAGCCCCCAGCTCGGCCTGGTCCAGGGCACCCTGAACAAGCCCTGCATCGGCCTGCCGGTCAAGGTCAACGCGCAGTCGATCCTCGCCCTGGTCAACGTCGGTGTCCAGGACATCAACGTCCTGTCCAACCCGCAGAACCAGCAGTGCACCGAGAACTCCACCCAGGCCAAGGGCGACGAGCCGCTCTCCCACATCCTGAGCAACATCCCGGTCCTCTCGGGCAACCTGTCCGCGGGCAGCTGACCAACGGCCACCCGCCGTTGAGCGGGCCGGTCGTGGGCGTCCGCACGAACACCCACGGCCGGCCCGTCGGCATGCCCGGGCACGGCTCCGGCCGGCCCTCCCCGTGCGGCCCACCCGCCTCGACGGACGCCCACCCACCGCGCGACGGCCTGCGGCGGGGGGCCACAATGGCGTGATGGCGACGAGGGCGACGAGGGCGACGATCATGGTGCCGCGCCGGCTGCGCGCCCTGGGGGTGGCGGCCGCGCTGCTGGCCTGCGGCACCGTCAGCACGGCGTGTGCGTCCGGTGAGCGGCCGGGCGCTCCCCGCGCGCAGCCCCTCACCGAGGCCGAGCTGATGTCCGTCCTGCCCTCCGGGCACGACCTTCCGGGCTACGCCGCCACCCCGCGCCCACCGGCCCCGGCCCCCTCTCCTGCGGCCGTGCCCAACGCCCTGGCGCCGGGAAGTCCCGCGCAGTGCGCGGACCTCGTCGACTTCGAGCTGGACCACGGGCTCCGGCACCGGCCGGCCGCCAGGGTCGTGGCCGACGTGTCGCCGCGCGGGAACCCTTCCGGCGGGCCCCCGCAGAGGCGCTTCCGCACGCTCCACTCCGTGTCGCTGGCGAGCCACACCGTCGGGGAGGCGTCGGGGGTGATGGACTCGCTCAGGAAGGCCGTGCCGCTGTGCGGCACGTTCGTCGCGTACACCCTCGCCTACGGCGGGCAGGACGCCCGCATCCGCGTCGGCGCGCTGCCCGCGCCGGCCGCGGGGGACGAAGCGGTCGCGTTCGACTGGACCGTGGAGGGCAACGCGATGGACGAGACGGTGCCCCTCACGGTCGTGCGTACCGGCGGGGTGATCGCCGTGTACTCCGGCGCGGTCCCGGCCGGGATCCCGCAGGGGCAGCACCGCCGGCTGCGGGCCTTCCTCTCCGGCTCCCCGGGCTGACGGCGTCCGGTCGGCCCCTCACGACCGGGTGGAAGGCAATCCGCCGGTCAGGAGCGGGCGTTCGGGCGCCGGGGCGGGGACCGGGACCGGCTGCCTGGCGGGCCGGGCGGCGGGCGCGGCGGCCTCGCTCCAGAGGCTGAGGTAGCGCTCGCCGGTGTCGGGCAGGATCGTGACGATCGACGCGCCGATGTAGTCCGGGTGCGCGGCCAGCCGGGAGCAGGCGTGGGCGACGGCGCCGGAGGAGACGCCGACGAAGACGCCCTGCTCGCGGGCGAGCGAGCGGGCGCCCGCCATGGCGTCCTCGTCCGAGACGGTCACGACGCTGTCGATCAGGGAGACGTCGGTGGTGGGGGCGACGAAGCCGCCGTTGAGGCCCGGGATCCGGTGCAGGCCGCCCTCGCCCTGTGAGAGCACCGGGGAGTTCTCCGGCTCGACCGCGACGACGCGGATCTCCGGGTTCTGCTCCTTCAGGTACCGCGCGACGCCGCTGAGGGTGCCGCCGGTGCCCACGCCGCAGACCAGCACGTCGATCTGGCCCGCCGTGTCGGCCCAGATCTCGGGGCCGGTGGTCTCGTAGTGGGCGCGCACGTTGTCGGCGTTCTCGTGCTGGCAGGCGAACCAGGAACCGGGGGTCGCCGCGTACAGTTCCTCGGCCTTGGCGATCGCCCCGGGGTAGCCGGCGTCGCGGGGGGTCTGCACGACCTCCGCACCGAGCGCCCGGAGCAGGGCGACGCGCTCGGCGGTGGCGCTGTCGGGGAGGACGATGACGCAGCGGTAGCCGCGGGCCGCGCAGAGGGCGGCCAGGGATATGCCCGTGTTGCCGGAGGTCGCCTCGATGACGGTGCCGCTGCCGGGGGTCAGCTCCCCGCGCTCCTCGGCGGCGCGCAGCATGTACAGGGCCGCCCGGTCCTTGCTGGTGGACATCGGGTTGGCGGACTCCAGTTTGGCCAGTACCTCGGCGCCCGGAGCGGAGTCGTCGAAGCGCAGGCGGATCAGCGGGGTCGAGCCGACCAGGTCCGCGATGCTGTCTGCGATGCGGCGTGTCTCACGGCTTTCCACGTGTGGTTCCTCACAAGTCGGGTCGTACGTACGGCCGCGTGATCGCCGTCCGGCGGTGCGGCCTTCGTGGGGGGTTCGTTCGCCGGGGCGGTCCCCGGTGGTACGGGAACGCGGGGCCGGGGCGCCGCGGCTACCAGGAGCCGGCCGAGGCCGTCACCGCGTACAGGTCCTCCATGGGCTGCGGCCGCTCGCCGACCGGCTTGATCACGGCGGTCGCGGCGAGCACCCTGGCGCCCGCGGGGACGTCCTTGTTCACGAGGGCCTGGGCGCCGATGACGGCGTGCGCGCCGATGGTGACCGGCCCCAGCACGGTCGCGTTGGTACCGAGTACGACGTGGGCGCCCACCACCGGGTGCCTGCGGTCCCCCTCGGGGCGGTTGTTGTCGCTCCACCAGCCGACCGCTCCCAGCGTGACCTGGTGGTAGATGGTCACGTCGTCCCCGACGACGGCCGTCTCGCCGATCACCACGGCCGCTCCGTGGTCGATGAACACCCGGCGGCCGAGCACCGCACCGGGGTGGATCTCCACGGAGGTGCTGCGGCGGGCCTTCCAGGCGATGAGCCCCGCGATCATGCGGTGTCCGCGCCGGTGCAGCCGGTGCGCGATCCGGTGGGCCCACAGGGCGGGCAGGGCCGCGTGCAGCAGCGCCTCGCGGCGGTTGCGCATGGAGGGGTCGCGGGCGACGACCACCTCCAGGTCCTCCTTCATGATCCGGAACAGGCCCGGCTGCGCCGCCGCCATCAGACCAGCACCTCCGCCCGGTCCTGGATCGGGGTGAGCTCGGCGACCAGGGCCCGGGTCAGGCTCTCCAGCCGGCCCACGAGCTCCGGGTCGGTGTAGCGGCCGTCCTGGGTGGCGAGCGTGCCCGCGCGGGCGACGGCGACCGGGTCGTGCCGGACGACGCGCGCGCCGCAGCGGCCGAGTACGCCGATCAGGCCGGCCTGGGCGTCGAGGGCGCCGCGCGCTCCGGGAGAGGCGCTGACCACCGCGACCACCTTGCCGGTCAGCGGACTTGGGTGCTCGCCCTGCGCCCGGGACAGCCAGTCCAGCGCGTTCTTCAGGGCGCCGGGCATCTCGCCGTTGTAGGAAGGCGTGCTGATGACCAGCGCGTCCGCGCCGGTGACCAGCTCCTTGGCCGCCCGGACGGCCGCCGAGCCGCCGGCGCGCTCCAGCGCGGCCTCGTAGAAGGGCAGTCCGCCGACGGGGAGCAGCACGCTCTCGTGCCCGCCGGGCAGGTTGTCGAGGATGTGGCGCACGGTGGCCAGGACGGCGGTGTTCACCGAGTCCCCGCGGGTGCTGCCGGAAATCAGAACGATCTTCACTGGTGGAACTCCTTCTCCTCAGCCTTCCGGTCGGCAGGCCTCCGACTGGTCGAGCCGCACGCCTGCGTTCCGGGCCCCCGGGGCGCTGCCCGTCCGCCGCGCGGCCTCGGGGCGTGCCGGCCGGGGCACCGGGGTGCGTCGAGCGGGACGGTCCGGCCCGCGTCCTGGACGTAACCGTCTCAGCCCGCACCGATGCGGTGCTCGACTGCGGCTCGTGCCCCGGCGGAGGGCCGCTCCAGTCGCGGCCGCGGCGTGCCGGGCCGGCGGTCGCGGGTGATGCTGGTGGCATGGGTGGCGTTCGCGCGGTGCGGCTGCCGGCCGGCTACGCGGCGGCGGGGCGGCGCTCGGTGCGGGTCACGCTGGCGGGCGGCGCGGGGTTCTACCTGTTCCTGTACGGGTTCGGCTCGACCGTCGCCGCGACGTACGCGCTGTTCGCCGCCGTCGCCCTGGCGGGTCTGTCGCACGTCCCCGGCACCGGCCGGCAGCGCGCGGCGGTGCTGCTGCGGCTGGTGCCGGCCTGCTGGGTGCTGATCACGATCGGCACCTACCTGTCGGTGCGGACCTGGAGCGCGGTGGCGGGGATGCTGGCGGCCGGGTTCGCGCTGGCCTTCGTGGCGGTGGGCGGGCCGCGGGCGGCGGGGGCAGGGCCGGGGCTGCAGCTGATGTACATCCTGCCGTCCTTCCCGCCCTTCGATCCCGGCTCGCTCGGGGAGCGGCTGGCCGGTGCGACGGTGGGCCTCGCGCTGCTGGTGCTCGCGGAGGCGTTCCTGCTGCCCGACCCGCCGGCCGTCCCCTACCGGGAGTTGGCCGCGCGGGCCGCGGAGTGCGCGCAGGGGTGCGCGGACGAGCTGGCCGTGCCGCCGTACGCGCTGTCGCGGGCGCGGGAGCGGCGGGCGGCGGAAGCGGCGACGGGGTTGCGGCCCTCCCGGGTCCCGGAGGCGGAGCGGCCTGCGGGGCCGGGCCTGCGGGACCGCGCGCTGGCTCACACCGGTCTGGCGGCCCGCACCCTGCTGGCCCGGCTGGCGGGGCTGCCGCCGGCCGGCGGCGGGCCGGGGCGGGCGGGGCTGGAGGTGCTGGACGCGGTGCGGAACTGCGCCCGCGAGACGGCCGGCCTGCTGCGGGGCCGGGCGGGTGCGGAGCGGGCGGCGCCCGGGCGGTTCTGGTACGCGCGGATGAGCGCGCCGCGGCTGTGGTGGCACCGGCTGGCGGGGCACGCCGAGCGGAGGTCGGTGTTCTTCCAGAACGCGGCGCGGCTCGCCCTGGCGCTGGCGGCGGCCCGGTTGATCGCCGGGGAGGACTCGCTGCCGCACGGGTTCTGGGTCCTGCTGGCGACGCTGACGCTGACCCGGACGACGGTGCGCGAGACCCGCGCCACGGTACGGGTCGCGCTGACCGGGACCCTGGTCGGCGCCCTGGTCGCGGCGGGACTGCTGACGCTGGCGGGGCCGGACACGGCCGTGTACGCGGCGGCGCTGCCGCCGTTGATGCTGGCCGCGTTCACGCTGGGGCCGGTCAAGGGGGTGGGGTGGGCGCAGGCGCTGTTCACGGTGCTCGTCGCCATGGTGTTCGCCCAGCTGGCGCCCGCCACCTGGCAGCTCGCCGAGTTCCGGCTGCTGGACGTGCTGGCCGGCAGCGCCGTCGGCGCGGTGTTCGGGCTGCTGGCCTGGCCCCGGGGGGCGCAGGACGAGCTGCGGCGGTCGGCGGCGGTGCTGCTGCGGGGCGCGGCGGAGATCGTGGTGGCCACGACCGCCCGCATCGCGGCGGGCGGGCTCCGGGAACCGGTCCTCGGCGCGCCGGGGCACCGGTCGTTGCAGCACGCGCTGATCCTGGCGGAGTCGGCGTACGCGCAGTACCAGAGCGAGCCGCACGGGCCGCCGTCGGCGCCCGGTGGCCGCAACGGGCACGGGGAGCAAGGGGAGCACGGACACGCCGGGCACGCCGGGAACGCCGACGGGCAGGACTGGCAGGCCACCCTGCTGGCGGGCCACCACGTCCTGTGGGGTGCGGACCGGCTGCTGGCGGTGCCCGCACCGGTCCTCGTACCGCCCCTGGAGCGGGAACCGGCGGCGGCGGTGACCCGGCTCGGGGACCGGGTGGCGGGGCGGATGCTCCTGGTGTCGGCGTGGCTCGACCCGGGCGGCGACACCCCGCACACGCCGGTCGCGCTGCGGGACCCGGACTTCGACGGCTTCGCCGCCGAACCGCCGGACGCGCCGCGGCTGTACTACGCGGCCGTGCTCTGGCTGGACTCCCTGCTGACGGACCTGGAGCGGATCACCGGCGAACCCGGGCAGCCGCCCCGGGACCGTCCCCCTCAGGGGGAACCGCGCGCCCGTGGAACGCCGGGCGTCCCCGTAGGGGTGACCGACGGTGCGCCTGCGTGAACCGGCGTGGCGGGCGCGCCCAGGATGGCGGCCATGCGTCCTTCCTCCGTGTTCCTGCGCCGCGCCGTGCTGCCGTTCCTCGCCTCGGCCGCGCTCCTCACCACGGCCGCCGCGTCCGCCGCCACCGCCGGGGAGGCGTGCGGCTCGGTCATCACGGCTCCGCTGGCCCGTCCCGTGCCCGCCAATGACCCCTGCCCCAGCGCCGATCCCGTGGTGTGCCGCATCCGCGTCCTGCCGATGGACCAGAAGGTCGAGGCCCAGCGGACCCGGATCCGCTACCACGACCTCCTGGAGGCCATGCACCGCACCGAGGCGGCCATGCGGGAGTCGGGAGCCTCCGACGAGGAGATCGCCCGGGAACTGGTCGACATGCGCAACCAGGCCAAGGAGATCACCCGCGCGGGCATGACCCCGGAGGAGGTCCGCATCCTGGAGGAGCGGAACACGGCCAAGTACGGCAACCCGCTCGGCCCGACCGCCGACCAGCTCTACGCCAAGTACGGCTCCTGGCAGAAGGTCACCGAGGCGTCCATGCGGACGAGTTACGCCGTCGACCGCGAACTGAGCCTGGAGTACCGGCCCTGCCCCGTATGAGGGCCCGCACGCCCCTGGCGGGCGGCCGACGCACCCGCCGGCCCTTCCGTCGCCGAAGCTCCGCCCGCCGACGGAGCTTCAGCGACGTCCCCGGGCAGGGCCGGGCCGGCGTGCGCGGGGTCAGGCTCCGGTCACCACATCACGGGCAGACGCTCGGGCAGGCGCTTCATGAAGCCGGTGCGCCACACCAGCTGCTCGACCGGCACCGCCAGCCGCAAGCGGGGCATGGCCTTGAGGAGGGCGAGCAGCGCGGTCTCGGCGTGCTTCTTGCCGAGGGCGGTGGCCGGGCAGTAGTGCGAGCCGCCGCCGAAGGAGAAGTGCGCGGAGGAGTTGGCGCGGGTGAAGTCGAGGCGGTGCGGGTCCGGGAAGACCGACGGGTCGAAGTTCGCGCCCTCGGGCAGGACGAGCACCAGCTCGCCTGCCTTGACCTCGACGTCGCCCAGGGTCATGTCCTCCATGACCAGGCGGGGCAGGCCGTCGCCGATGGACAGGTTGATCCGCAGCAGCTCGTCCACGGCCTGCGGCATCAGCTCGGGGTGGTCGGCGAG
The DNA here is from genome assembly GCF_040651895.1 of Streptomyces sp. NPDC048352. Taxonomy (NCBI): domain Bacteria; kingdom Bacillati; phylum Actinomycetota; class Actinomycetes; order Kitasatosporales; family Streptomycetaceae; genus Streptomyces; species Streptomyces sp. NPDC048352. The sequence continues at coordinate 15,699 of NZ_JBEZKZ010000076.1, read as the reverse complement.
GTGGTCCGCCTCGGCCGGGTGGGTGAGCAGGGTGACCAGCGCCATCGCGAGGAACCCGGCGGTGGAGATGACGCCCGCGCCGAACAGGGTCACGCCGACCGTCGCGAACATCTCGTCGGTGACGTGCTCGTAGCCCTCGGTGCCGCGCAGCTTGGCGAGGTCGCCGATGAGGCCGTGTTCGGTGTCGTCGAGGCGGTCCTTCATGTAGGCGATGTCGCGGTCCCAGTTGAGGCGGGCGGCCGGGATCTCGCGGGGGCTGTTCATGAAGGCGATCGGCAGCGATTCCGACAGGAGCGGGGCCGCTTCCTGCGGGATGCCGAGGATCCGGCAGTGCATCGCCTCGGAGAACGGGTCGGTGAACATGGCGCGGACGTCCACCGGGGCGCCGTGCTGGAGCATGCGCTCGACCAGGTCGGCGGCGTGCTGGTCCATCCACTCCTGCAGGCCGGGGGACTTGGGGTTGATGGCCTTCATCACGGCCTTGCGCAGACCGGCGCCGGTGATGTTGCCCATGTTGTTGACGACCTCCGGGGGGATCGTCAGCGCGTACTGGCGGGGCACACCCGGGTCGGAGGTGTTCTTCAGGCTGAAGCGGTCGTCCTCCAGGACCTGCTTGACGAGCTCGTACGAGGAGACGAGCCAGGCCTCGGCTCCGGCGATGGTGCGGACCTTCACCACGGGGGGCAGTTCGTCGACCTGGGTCGGCAGGTGCGTTCCGTCCCACGTGAAGGGGAATTCGAGTATCGGCTCCGCGTGGGTGGTCACAGCTGGTCTCCTTCGGTGGCGGGGGTGACGATGGCGTGGCCCTGGTTGCGGGAGGCCCGCAGTCCGGCGCCGCGCGAGTAGAGCAGGTCCGCCATCGGCAGCGCCTGGTGGTAGCAGTTCAGCGACGAGGGGACGCCGAGGATCGCGGGGGTGTCCAGGAAGAGCGGCGCCTCGGCGCACACGTAGTCAAGGCATACGGCCCGCTGGTGTTCGGTGGGCTGCTGGCCGCCGAGCACCTTGGACGACAGGAAGATGTCGACGAGTTCGTTGCAGGTCTGGGCGAACGCCGCGTCGGTCTTCAGCCGGTCCAGCAGGTCGGCGTGCATGCGGTCGTAAGCGGGGATGCCCTGGAGCGCGGACATGGGGCGGCCGCGGAGCCGGGTACCGGTGGGGTCGATGTCGGCAACGGCGTTGGTCACCTTGGCGCGTACGCCGCGGAGGTTCTTGACGGTCTTGCGACGGGCTTCGTCGGGCGGATAGCCCATCGCCTCGTACATTTCGGCCACGTGCAGGTCCGTGTAGACAAGGTCGGCCTGTGCGAAGTTGTCGAGCGCCCACTCGGCGAGCTCGTGCACACGGCGGGCTGAGAAATAGGAGTTACCGGGAGATATGCCTATGACGGCGTGGTCCCCTTCAGAGGCGATGACCTGGCAGTGCGAGGTGTACGGATCGACACGGAAGGCACTGGTTCGAGTGGCTGTTGTCATGGGAGTGGTCGCATCCCTGTCGCCGCGATTCCCCGCGCGGACCCCGTGTCCCGGGTGCGGCGGCGACGAGGTGAAGCTATACGAGAAGTGCAGGTCCGGTTTGATTACTCTGCAGTTTGTCTCGGTTACTGAAACCGGATGTTGCCTCAGTCAACTGCCACGCGCGGTAAGCGCGTTGTTCCGGACGGTAAAGTGACGATCCGCCACACCCGTGGGCCCGTCGGCCCTTTCGGCTGCACCTGACCCGATTGCGCGCTATCCGCCCGCACGGCGCCCGGTGGAGCGCTCCGAGTGACGGGGCTCACATGGGTGCGCGGTGGTGCGCGGCCTCGCGGACACCCCGCCGCTCCCGTGGCCGGCCAGGCGCACGTCGAGGCGGGCGGGTGAGCGGAAGCCGCGGCCGGCCGGGCCGTCGGTGTGCAGGGTCCACCCCGGCGGCCAGGCGGAAGCCGCCGCGTCGAGGAGTTCCGACAGTGCTTCGCGTGCTTCCACGGCGGCCAGGTGCCGGCCCAGGCAGGTGTGGGGGCCGGTGCCCATGGCCAGGTCCGCCAGCGGCTCCCGTGCGACGTCGAGCCGGTGCGGGCGGCTCCAGCGGGTTTCGTCCCGGTTGGCCGACGCGAGGTTGACGAAGACCGCCTCGCCGCGCCGGATCGTGCGGCCGGACAGGGTGGTGTCGGTCGTGCAGCGGCGCAGCGCCCAGGTCAGCGGTGGTTCCCAGCGCCGGCACTCCTGGAGGACGGCGGACGGGTCGGTGCGCAGCAGGGCTGCCGCGGCGGGGTGGGTGAGGGTCGCGTACATCGAGGTGGCGAGGGAGCGGAACGGCGGTTCGGTGCCAGTGGACAGCAACAGCCGGAGGGCGGGCAGCAGGTGCCGTCCGGTGCCGATGGCCGGGTCCTCCGCGCGGTGGAGCAGGTCCACGAGGCTGCCCGGCGCCCATGCCTCGGGCGTGTCGAGCAACTCCCCCGCCGCGTCGGCGATCCCTCCGTCCGGGTCCTCGCGCAGCCCGACCGCCCAGGTGTACAGGGTGCCGATCCGGGTTCCGGGCGGGAGGCCGGTCACGCGGGCGATCGTCGTCAGGGCCACCGGGAAGGCCACCTCCGCGACCAGGTCGCCGCCGCCCCGGGCGGTGAGGGCGGCGAGCCGGGACGCCGCGGTCGAGCGGACGCCTTCGGCGTGGGCGAGGACCGCCTGCCGGCCGAAGCCGCCCTGGAGGACGTTCCTCCAACTCCTGTGCTCCCGGTGGTCCATCTCGAGGAAGGACCTGCCGATCAGCCGGCCCATGCTGTCGTCGTAGGCCGACGAGGAGAAGGCGTCCTCGTCGCGCAGGACCCGTTCGGCCGCCGCGAACGACACGACGTGCCAGGCGGGAGCGGTCGGTTCCCCGGCGTCGTCGGCTCCGGTCAGGATCCGGACGGGCGTCGACGGGTGTACGGCGCCCTGCCGGCGCAGGGCCGCGAACTCGGCGTGCGGATCGCCGCCCGCCGCGAGCACGTGGTCGTCGTAGGCGCGGACCAGCGCGTACGCCTCCGCGATGTCCTGTTCGACGGCGGCCGGGCCCGCGTCCAGCAGCGCGGCCCGCGCCGTCATGCCGCGCCCCCGCCCGGGTGGCCCGCGTCCTCGGATGGCCCGTCGAGCCGGCGCACGGCGGTGCACAGGCCCTGCTCGGCGGGGAACCGGAGCCGGTTGCCGACCGTCGGCCCGCTGTCCTTCGCGGGTTCGCCCACCTCGAAGCCCATCGCCTCCAGGAAGGCCAGGCCGGGGGCCCAGTCCCGGGGGCAGGTGGCGGTCGCGTACCGCATTCCGCGCCTCGCGGCCTCCCGCAACAGCCGGCGGGCCGCCCGCGCGCCGAGGCCCGAGCGGCGCGCCTTCGGGTCGAGGAGGAAGAGGCCCACCGAGCAGCCGAGGGGGTCGGGATACCCGGCCACGGCGTCGACCACTCCCACCACGGCGGGTCCCTCGCACAGCACCAGCAGGTGTTTCTGCTCGAAGTCCGCGCCGTCCGGCAGGGAGTAGTACAGGCTCTGTACGTCCGCGGGCAGGGCCGGGGAGCCGGTGGCCGCGAGGAGGTAGTCGTCGCACGCCGCCAGCACCCGGGACACGTCGGCTTCGTCCTCCGGCCTCATGGGGCGCACCGTGGGCGTGGGCCCGTCGGGGTCGCGGAACTGCTCCACTGCTCTACACCGCCTGTCGTCGGGTGAGGTGCTCCGGCCGCGCCCGCCCGGCGCCGGCCGGTTCGCGGTACAGGAATCCGTAGCGGACGAGCGCCTCGCTGACGGCGTCGTCCTGCGGCGGGGGCGCCGCGCCGTCCTGCCGGTCCTGCCAGTCCTGCCAGGTGGCGGCGGCCGGCCCGCGCAGGCGGATGGTCACGCCCGTGACGGGGTTGGACACGTACCGGGTTCCGTTGCGGTTCTCCGTCCCCGTGCCGATCTCGGCGCGGTACCGGGCCGCGGGCGGCCGGGCCTGCCGCCGCGAGGGCACCAGGAAGCCGTGCCTGAGCAGCAGCGCGGCGGTGGCGCCGGGGGCGGAGCCGAGGTAGTGGCAGTCCCGGTCGGCCAGCCACGCCTCCAGGTCGCGCCAGGACAGGCCGTCCAGCTGCCGCAGGTCTCCGCCGCCCGTCCAGTTGAGCTGGAGGAAGCGGTCCGCGGCGGGGTTGTACAGCGCCATGGCCCGTTCGGTGTCCGCCTCCGTCGCCGGCCAGGGGACCCTGGTGGAGGTCACCCCGGGGCCGAGCGCGACCTGCGCGTCCTCCTCGGGCGGGGGCCAGTCGTACAGCGGGACGGGGCGCGGTTCGGGCTGCGGTGCCCCGGCGCAGGCGCGCAGGAAGGTGAACTCCTCGATCTCCCGGGCCATGGGGTCGCCCGCCGCGCGGAACCAGACGGTGGTGTCGGCCGCCGATCCCGCGGCGTCCTCGGCGACCCGCAGGCTGTCCTGCTGGGACAGCCCGGCGTCGGTGCGGTAGTCGCGGCTCAGGCTGAGGTCGTCCTCGGGCGCCGGGGGTTCGATGCGGACGCCGAAGGCCTCGGGCCGCGTGCCGACGGGAGAGTGCACGTCCAGCACGAAGGGCGAGCCGCCCCAGGTCGTGTGGGGGACTCCGTACCGGTGCGTGGAGAGGCGCCGTACGGCCTCCGCGAACGCGACGGTGCGCGCGGCCTCCTCCGGGGTCTCGCCGGGGAAGCCGTGGATCACGAACAGGTGGATCGGCACGCCGGCCCCGAGCATCGCCGTGATGTTCTCGCAGGCGTCCTCGATGCGCGTGCCCTTGCGCATGAGGTCGAGGACCCGTTGGCTGGCCGATTCCAGGCCGAAGTTCATCCGGCGGCAGCCGGAGGCGTGCAGCAGCTGGGCGAGTTCGCCGTCGAGGCCGGCGGCGAACCGGGTCTCGCCGTACCAGTGCACGTCGGCGGAGGCCGTCAGCAGCGCCTCGCCGACGTTGCGCAGCGTCCGCAGGCTCATGATCTCGTCCACGAACATGAAGTACGCCGATCCGTGCTCGGCCCGCAGCCGTCCCACCTCCCGCGCCACCGCGGCGGCGGGGCGCTGGCGGAAGGAGTTGCTCGCGAAGGGGATCGAGCAGAAGGCGCACTCCCACGGGCAGCTGCGCGAGGCGAAGACGGGCAGGATCGGGCCCGGGGCGAGGTACTTGTCCAGGGGCAGGGCGTCGTAGGCGGGGCAGGCCGCCGCCGAGATGTCGACGCTCTGCCGCGGGGTGCGCAGCAGGAGGCCGCCGTCGTCCCATACGGCACCCGGGATCCCCTCCCGGAAGTCGGAGCCGTCGCGCCCGCCCGCGTCGAGTCCGTCGGCCACGGCGGCCAGGGCCCCCTCGCCCTCCCCGGTCACCACGGTGTCGACGTAGTCGAACAGGGGGTGCCGCCGCTGCCAGCGGTCGACCAGGCGGGTCGCGTAGTTGCCGCCGAGGACGACGTGGACGTCGGGGCGCATCTCCCGGAGCATGCGCAGGAAGGTCACCGCGGCGATCAGCTGGGTGTCCGCGGACATGCTCAGGCCGACGACCCCGACGGAGTGGTCGACGAAGAGGTCGCGGTCGAGCATCCGGTCGAAAGCCCAGCGGTAGGGGTTGCCGTCCGGGTCTTCGGCGGCGGCCAGGACCTGGGCGGTCGAGTCCGCCGAGTAGGCGCAGGTGTTGGAGACCAGGTCGAAGGTGCAGGAGGGGAACGCTCCGGAGACCAGCCACAGCGCGTCGCGCAGGGTGCGGCGGGCCCGGTGGAAGGCGTCGGGGTCGTGCAGCGTGTCCAGGGACCTCAGGCGCGCCTTGGCCCCCTCGATGCCGCGGATGGCGGCGGGGGCGGCCAGGAGGGCCCGCCGGCGGGCCCACTGGTCCTCCAGGTCGACGGCCGCGCGGGCGGCCGCCTTGCGCGCCAGTTCTTCCAGCGCCGGCGCCGACAGCATCCAGTCGACGCATTCGATGCTCAGGTCGTAGCCGACGGCCTCGTGGCCGCGGGCCCGGAGGTCGCCCAGGAGCAGGGGCACCGCCAGGTGCGGGGCGTAGGCGTTCCACAGCGGCGGATTGACCAGGACGGTCTTGGTGCCCATCGTGTTCCCCATCGGTCCTCTCGGGTGGGACCGGCACCCGGACCGCCGTCCGGGTGCCGGTCGGGCCGGCACGGGTCGTTCCCGCGTCAGTGCTGCTCGTCCGCCTCCGGCTCCGGCGCCGCCTCGGACACGTCCGGGCGCTTGGCCTTCATCGAAGGCAGCAGGGCGTACTGCGCACCCGTGCGTACTTCGGGCTGCACGACCTCGACGGCGGGGCCTTCGCCGGTCGCGCCGGCCGCTGCCATGAGGTGCTCCAGGTCCGTCTTCTTCTTCGTCATCACTTCACCTCCCTTCGTGGGGCGACGGGTCGGCTAAGCGGTGGAGACCAGTCCCCCTTCGAGGAGCTGTCCCATCGCCGACTCGAACGCCTCCTGGAGTTCCGGTTCACCGATCCGGCCCTTGTTGAGCTCCTTGAACGAGGCGTAGATCTGTGGACCGGACGATCCGTCGCACAGCTCGACGACCACCCATGCCACGGGGTTCAGGTAGTGGATGGCGGGCTTGTACGGGGTGTAGGCGAGCATGCAGTTCCACTCGGGTACGGGCCGGAACCGGGCGGTGGGGCTCTGCTCATAGCAGTCGGCTCGTTGCCGGTACGGCGGGTCGGACACGCCGGTCTTCGAGGTCGTCGGGGAGCTGAGAGACATCGATCCCTCCGTTGGTCGTGGTGCAGAACGGGTCGGGGGCGTCCCAGCGGCCGGTGAAGGCGAAGGCGGTCGACCTGCATCCGCCGGACGAGCCCTGCGTCTCCTCGCAGGATCCGCAGCCTCCGTCCACGTGGCCGGCGCGGTTGCGCACGTAGGCGGGGTCGTTCCAGGTGTCCAGCCAGCCGACCTCGCGGACGTTGCCGTAGTCGGCGTAGTCCCGCAGGTAGGCGCAGCCGACTGAACGGCCGGTGGCGTCCACTCCGGCGTTCTGCCAGCAGCAGTTGCCGTCCTTGGGATGCCAGGAGGTCATCAGGTGCACGGTGTCGGGCACCCGCAGCGCGTCCAGCGCCGCCGTCTGCTCGTCCAGCCGCAGTGCCAGGTCCTTCCACTGGGTACGGGCCCGGCCCAGCGGGTACAGGCGCAGGACGCCGACGCGGGGGACGCCGAGCCGGGCGGCCAGCTCCAGTACGTCCTGGAGTTCGTGCACGTTGCGCCGCGTCATGATGATGAGCAGGGAGACGGGAAGTCCGGCCGCCCGGGCGTTCTCCAGCCCCTGGAGGGTCCTGTCGAAACTGCCGGGTACCCGGACGTGCCAGTCGTGGGTGGGCGCGGTGGCTCCGAGGACGTCCACGTAGACCTCGCCGATCCCGATCTCCTTCAGCCGGGCCGCCGTCTCGGGGGTCAGGAGCGTCGCGTTGGTGCGCAGACGCGTCATCACGTGCGGGGTGAGGTCCGCGAGGAGGTCGAGGGCGTCCGGCCGGTTGAGGGGTTCGCCCCCTTCCACGAACACCTCGATGACCCCGGACTCGGCCATCTCCCGGATGAGCGACGCGTACTCGCTCCGCTGCATCTCGGTGCTGCGGGGCCGGTCCTCGCAGTCGCCGTAGCACTGGCGGCATTTCAGGTTGCACGACTGCGTGACCTGCAGCCAGCTCTTGAGGGGCTCGTTGAGTACCAGGTCCATGGGTCTCCGTCCTGATCGGCACCGTGCGGCACCTGCGCTGGGGGTTGCGGCCCGACGCGACGGCGTCAGGGGTGGGCGTGGGAGGTCCGGCCGGGCCGGTCGTGGTGCACCTGGGTCAGCCACCGCAGGAAGGTCCTGCCGGCCGGGCCGAGGCATTCCCCGGCGTGCCGGGCGACCTTGTCGAGGAGGCTGGTGGCGCGAAGCGCGGACGTCACGGCGGATTCCCGGACCTGCGGGCCGCCGGAGTCGAGGGCGCGCTGCTCGAACCACGCGGTGAGGTGGACGTAGACGTGGGCGGCCGCGAGTGCCCGGTCGACGGGCCACCGTGGGACCGGGGAGTCCTTGTGCCACTCCGGCGCCACGGTGGGCGCCGTGTCCGTGTCGTAGTCGGGAGCGAAGATCGACCGGGTGGCCTGGAGGTCGTAGAGGCGCAGGTGCGTGAATTCGTGGACCAGTGCCTCGGCCAGCCGCTCGGGGGTGCGCATGCAGCGGACGGCGACGAACGCCGCGCCGGGGATCTCCCGGGTGGACGCGCTGTCGAAGGCGTCCGGGCCGTCGACCGCGACGACGTAACGGCCATGCCGCAGCAGTCCGTTGCAGAGGTCCGGGGCGGTGGCGAGCATCAGGTCCACGGCCGCCCGGACCGTCCCGGCGGTTTCGGCGGTGCAGCCGGCCAGGGTGTCGGCGCCTTCGCCCGCGCTGAGGTGGCGGCGGAAGAGCCCGGCGAACTCCCGGTGGGCGGGGGCGGGAAGGGCGGGGTCCGTCAGGAGGTGCACCCGATGGCCGGGCAGTTCGACCACCTGCCCGATTCCGGCTTCCTCCTCCTCCGCCGCGAGCGACGGGCCGGCGCGTCTCCTCTGCGCGAGCGCGGCCAATTCCGCTTTGCAGGCGGGTGTATCGCGCAGGGTGCGCAGCGCCCGGTCGAGGCCGTGCCGGACGGTGGGTTCCAGAGCGGTTTCCGCGGGGATCCTGCGTTCGTCCGGGCCGGCCGGCCATTCATCGGGAGCAATGCAGTCGAGGAGGAAATCATAGGTCTCGTATAAGCGGCCGATGATGTCGTCCGATACGGCGAAAACGGGATGGCGGGCGAGGGTCACGAGGGCAGGCTCTTGCATACAGTGGTCCCTGTCGAGGAACATCCGTCGCTCGGTGGGCAATTCCGGCTCGGTTAGCGAGGCGAGCTCAGTTCGCGGTACGAGCCCATTGCGTCGTTCGGGGGCGCGGCGGACGGGATGGTGTCAACAAGACTGTCGGCAAAGTCGTGGGCGCCGAATTCGCAACCGGCGTTTCAGCGACCCGTCGACCGTGCCACGGATCGGGAAGGCGCGTCAACCGCCACAGGCAGCCGATTCCAAACAATGGGGCGGCTGACAAAAGGAGTTGGCAATTTTCCGGCAGGGCGCGAATGGTCCGCCGTGCACGGGGCAGGCGGGGGTGGAAGTGTGGTTGCTCCAGCCCCTGTGGCGCACCCGCTCCTCCGGGTGGGTCCGGGTGCGCGCCGCGCCGTCCCACCGACGAAGGAAACCGCAGCCCATGGCATTCGCCGGCTCCCCCTCCCGCCAGGCCGACGGGGCCCGAACGCCGGCCCTGCGCCGGCTCGTCACCGCCAACGCGCTCAGCGCGGTGGGGGACGGCGCGCGGTTCGCGGCGCTTCCCCTGCTGGCGGCCTGGAGCACCGGCGAGGTGGTCTGGGTGGCGGTCGTCGCCGCGGCGGGGCGGGCGGCCTGGCTGCTCGCACCCGTCATCGGGGCCCTGGTGGACCGGATGCCCGGGCGCCGTTCGATGGTCGGCGCGGACCTGGCGCGCTGCGCGCTGCTGCTCCTGCTGTTCGCCCTCGTGGCGGCGGGGCGGACGCCGGTGGCGGCGCTGGTGCTGCTGGCGTTCGCCTCGGGCGTGGCCGAGGTGTTCTTCGACTGCGCCGCGCAGGCCGTCGTTCCGGCACTGGCCGCGGACCACGAGCTGGAGCGGACGAACGCCCGGGTCATCGCCGCGCAGATCACCGGAACCGGCTTCGTCGGGCCGCCGCTCGGGGCCGCGCTGTGGGCGGTGTGGCACCCGTTGGCGTTCCTGCTGGACGGCCTGACGTTCCTGGCGTCGGCGATGCTGCTGACGGGCCTGCCGGCGCGGGCCGCGCCCGGCGGGGAGGGGGCCGGTGAGCGGGGCCCGCGCAGCCTGCTGCGCGCCACCTGGGCCGGACTGCGGTTCCTGGGGCGGGACGGGGTCCTGCGCCGGCTCATGGTGGTGGTCGCGGTGCTGGGCGTGGGCCAGCAGGCGGTCTACGCGGTGCTCGTCGTGTACGTGGAGCGCAGGCTCGGGCTGCCGGCCTACGGCTACGGCCTGATGCTGGCGGCGGCCGCGGTCGGCAGTCTCGCCGGAGCGGGCGCGGCGGCGCGGACCGCGCGGTGGCTGGGGCCCGGGCGGAGCCTTTCGGTGTCGGTGGCGGTGTCGGCGCTGAGCTACCTGGTCGTCGCCGTACTGCCCTGGTGGCCGCTGGTCGCGCTCATGCTGGCCCTCAACAGTGCCGCGGTGGTGCTGTGGAACGTGTGCACCGTCTCCCTGCGCCAACGCCTCGCGCCGCCGCGGATGCTGGGACGCGTCACCAGCGGCTACCGCCTCGCCGCCTGGGGGGCCATGCCGGTCGGCGCGGCGGCGGGCGGGGCCCTGGCCCAGCACACCGGGCTCGACGCGCCCTGGGCACTGGCCGGCCTGCTCCTCCTGGCCTGCCTCCCCCTCCTGCCGGCCGTACCGTCCACGGCGTCGGGACCGCGGGAGCCGCACCCCGCCCCCGGCCCGCCCTCCGGGTGACGGGGCCGGCCGCCGGGCCGTCGGCGGCGCGCCCGGGGCGCTGCCCGGCGGTGCCCCGCCGGGTGGAGCAGCGGTCGGCGCGGCGGTCGGTTCCCCGTCGGGTGATGCCGGTTACCGTCGGCGCCATGGAGCGGATGCGCCGGGGCTGGCGGCAGTGCGTGCTCGGCGGGGCGGTGTTCGCCGTGTGCATGGCGGGCACCACCCTGCCCACCCCCCTCTACGGCCTGTACCAGCAGAAGTTCGGCTTCTCCGAGCTGATCGTGACCGTGGTGTACGCCGTGTACGCCTTCGGGGTCATCGGGGTCCTGCTGCTCGCGGGGAACGCCTCGGACGCGGTGGGCAGGCGGCCGGTGCTGCTGGCGGGGCTGGGCTTCGCGGCGGCGAGCGCCGTCTGCTTCCTGTGCGCCACCGGGCTGGGCTGGCTGTACGCGGGGCGGCTGCTGTCGGGGTTGTCGGCCGGCCTGTTCACGGGGGCGGCCACGGCGTACGTGATCGAGTCGGCGCCGCCGGGCGGGGGCGGCCGGGCGACGTTCGTGGCGACGGCCGCGAACATGGGCGGCCTGGGCTGCGGCCCGCTGCTGGCGGGGGTGCTGTCGCAGTACGCGCCCCGGCCGCTGTTCCTGCCCTTCGCCGTGCACCTGGCCCTGGTGGCCGTGTCGGCCGCCGTCATGCTGGGGCTCGGGGAGACCGTACGCGGCCGGCGGCCGCTGTCCACCGTACGGCCGCAGCGGCCGGGACTGCCGCCGCCGGTGCGGCCGGTGTTCGGGCCGGCGGCGATCGCGGCGTTCGTGGGGTTCGCGCTGTTCGGGGTGTTCACCTCGGTCAGCCCGGCGTTCCTCGCCGAGTCACTGGGCGTGCACGACCGGGCCGTGAGCGGGCTCGTCGTCGCCCTGGCCTTCTTCGCGTCCACCGCCGGGCAGCTGATGGTGGGCCGGGCCGGCGCGCGGCGGTCGCTGCCGCTGGGCTGCGCGGGCCTGCTCGCCGGTCTCGCGCTGCTCGCGGGCGCGCTGTACTGGGACCTGCTGGTGCTGGTGGTGCTGAGCGCTCTCGTCGGCGGGGTCGGTCAGGGGCTGGCCTTCCGCGGGGCGTTGTCCGTGGTGGCGCAGGCGTCACCGGCCGACCGGCGTGCCGCGGTGATCTCGACGCTGTTCGTGGTGGCGTACACGGGCATCTCGGTTCCGGTGATCGGGGTGGGGGTGCTGGTGGAACCGATGGGGCTGGAGGGCGCGGGGCTGGTGTTCATCGCCTGTATGGCGGTCCTGGTCGCGGCCGCCGGGGCCTACCTGCTGCGCGGGGCGCGCAGGTGATCCGGGTCAGGCCGGCGGCGGGGTCTCGTCGTCGGCCGGTGCCTCGACCGCGGCCGGGTCCAGGACGCGGTTGAGGAAGTTGCGGGTGCGTTCGTGCCGCGGACGGGTGACGACCTCCTCCGCGGGGCCCTGCTCCACGATCACCCCGCCGTCCATGAACACGACCCGGTCCGCGACCTCCCGGGCGAAGCTCATCTCGTGGGTGACGACCATCATCGTCATCCCCTCCCCCGCCAGGACGCGCATCACCGACAGCACCTCGCCGACGAGTTCCGGGTCGAGCGCGGAGGTCGGCTCGTCGAAGAGCATCACCTCGGGGCCCATGGACAGCGCCCGGGCGATCGCCACCCGCTGCTGCTGGCCGCCGGACAGCTGGGCCGGGTAGGCGTCCGCCTTCGCCGCGAGGCCGACCCGTTCGAGGTTGTGGCGGGCGACGGCGGCGGCCTTCTCCTTGTCCGTGCCGAGGACCCGCCGCTGCGGGAGGGTGAGGTTCCCGGTGACGCTGATGTGCGGGAAGAGGTTGAACTGCTGGAAGACCATGCCGATGCGCCGGCGTGCCGCGTCGATGTCGACGTCGGGGTCGGTGAGTTCCGTACCGCCGACGAAGACCCGGCCCCCGTCCGGCTCCTCCAGCAGGTTCACGCAGCGCAGCAGGGTGGACTTGCCCGAGCCGGAGGGGCCGATGACGCACACCACCTCGCCGCGTCCGACGTCCAGGTCGATGCCCCGCAGGACGTGGTTGTCGCCGAAGGACTTGTGCAGTCCCCTGATCTCGATCTCCGGGCGGTCGGTGCCCGTCGGGCCGCTCGTCGCGGTGGTGTGTGGCATCGGTTCCTCACGTGGCCTTGTCGGCGCGGGCCTCGAGCCGGCGCACCACGAAGCTCAGCGGCACGGTCACGAGGAGGTAGCACAGGCCCGCGACGAGGATGGGGGTGGAGTTCGCCGTCTCGCTCGCGAGGTCCCGGCCGAACTTCGTCAGCTCCCGCTCGTCGAGCGTCACGCCCAGGAACAGCACCAGCGAGGAGTCCTTGAAGAGGAGGACCAGTTCGTTGGTGAGCGGGGGGATGACGATGCGGAACGCCTGGGGGATGATCACCGACACCATGGCGCGGCCGTGCGAGAAGCCCAGCGAGCGGGCCGCCTCCATCTGTCCCCTGGGTACGGCCTGGATGCCGGCGCGGATCGTCTCGGCCATGTAGGCGGCGGCGACCAGGCCGAGGCCGAGTGCGACCTTGCCGTAGGTGCCGCCGGGGATGGCGGTCCCGGGGAAGGCCAGGGGGACCGCCACGCCGACGAAGATGAAGATCAGCAGGGCGGGAAGGCCCCGGAACAGTTCGATGTAGACGCCGGCGACCCAGCGGTAGGGGGCCACCGAGGACAGCCTCATCATGGCGATGACCAGACCGAGGACCAGGCCGAACAGGAACCCGGAGAGGGTGTACACCACCGTGTTCCGCAGGGCGATGGTGATGATCTTCGGGAAGAGCCTGAGGGCCAGGTCCGTCTGCGCGAACTGGTTCTGCAGCCGGTCCCAGTCGGCGAACACGCCGATCAGGACCAGCACGGCGACGAAGACCGCGTACTGGACTCCCTGCCAGACGCGGCGCCGCTGCCGCCGGGTCAGCCGTGAGGTCACGACGTCGCCTGGGGCAGCGGGCCGATCCACTGTTCGTAGATCTTCTTGTAGGTGCCGTCGGCCTTGGCGTCGGTGACCGCCTTGTCGATCGCGGCGAGGAGGGCGGTGTTGCCCTTCTTCACGGAGAACCCGTACTTCTCACCCGTCTCGATGTTCTGCCCGAGGACGAACTCCGAGGCGTTGGCGGAGTCCTTGAGCCAGCCCTGCACGACCGGGTAGTCGATGACGACCGCGTCCACCTGTCCGGTGCGCAGCCCGTTGAGCACCGCGTCCGAGCTCTCGAAGGCGACGGGGTCGAAGCCCTGTGCCTTGGCGTAGCTCTCGCCGGTGGTCTCGGCCTGCGCGCCCAGCTTCTTCGCCTTCGCCTTGACGTCGGCGAGCGAGGTGATGCCGCTCTTCTTCGTCGCCAGCAGCGCCTGGGTGGCGTCGAAGTAGGGGACGGAGAAGTCGACGTTCTTCTTGCGCTCGTCGGTGATCGTCATACCGGCGGCGGCGAGGTCGCACTGGCCCGAGTTGAGGAAGGCCCCCGTCTTGAAGTTCTCGAACGGCGTGTCGAGGATCTTCTGTTCGACGTCGAGCTTCTGGGCGACGAGGTCGATCAGGGCCACGTCGAAGCCGACGACCTTGCCGTTCTGCTCGAACTGGAACGGCGGGTAGGGCAGGTGGGTGCAGGTGGTCAGCTTGCCCTTCTCGACGACGCGTACGCCGCCCGCCGCCTCCCCGGGCCCGCTGTCGCCGCCGGAGGAGCAGCCGGCGGCGAGGAACACGCCCGCGGCGGCGGCCATGCCGGCCGCGGCGCGCAGGCGCCGGCGGGTGGGGTGGTGGTGACCGCCGACGCGGTGAGTGCGGTGTCCTTCGGCCGTCCGGTGCACGGTTGACCTCCACGGTGCGGGGGGAGCGGCGATCGCGGGAGGAGACCGCCGTCGTGATCGTAAGCCCCGGCGGCGCGCCGGGAAGGGACCATGGGCAGTGCGGCGCGATGCGTCCCACCGCCCCGGACCGCGGGTGGAAGGAGCCCTCCCCCGCCGTGGTCCAGGGGCCGGCTCCGGCGCGTGGCGGGAGCAACGCGCTGGTGAGGGGCCTGCCGCACCGCTGTGAACCGGCGGCCGGGGGACGCCTGCGCGCGCGGGGACCGGGGCGAGCCGGCGCGGGTTTCGCCTGTGCCGCCACCCCAGAACGAAGCGACCGGCCTTCGACCACGGGTCGAGCGCGGGCCGCAGCCCCGGCCGTCGGGTTCCGCGCCGCCTTCCGGCCGCCGAGGGGAACCCGGAGTTGAGATTCCGGTTCGCCCGCGGCGAGAAACTTGCAGGCGTTGATCACTCGGCCAATTACCCCTTCACGCCTTCAAATTGAAGGGGCAGAAACGATTCTCACCTTCCGAATATCTGTTACTGTGCCCGCGCTTGGTGTTCATTCATCATTCCGTTTCCCCTCGGGCGCAGGGCGTTCGAGGGTTGTCGCGAGGTGGCGTGTACGTGTACAGCACTCCGTTTTCCCCCGCCCAGGCCAGATCCGCGCGCGCCCGCATGGGCTTGAGCACGGCTCAGGTGGCCGCCGCCATGGCGGCCTGCGGGAGCCCGGTCCATCCCGCCCTGGTCGCGGCATGGGAGCAGGGCTCCCATGTCCCTTCCGACCAGCACCTCTTCGCCCTGGCCGACGTGCTGTGGTGCGATGCGGCCACCCTGATGGGCACGGCGCCGAGGACCCTCACCGAGTTCCGGCTGGCCCGGCGGCTCAGCGTGGAACGACTGGCGTACCGGCTGGGCATGGACCCGTCGGACTACCTCGCCGCGGAGGCGACCGGGCAGTGGTACGGGGACTCCTGGCAGACGAGGGTCCTGGTGGACGCCCTGGGCCTGTCCCTGCGCGCCCTGACCACGATCACCGGCCGCGACGGCGAGCTGGAGGAGCACCTGCGGTCGGCGGTGGCCGGGCGGTGGAAGGCGCATGTCGACCCCGTGGTGGAGATCGTCGCCGTGGACGCGACGAGCGTGGGCGACGCGCTGCACACCATGCACGCGGAGCTCTCCGCCTTCTCCGAGCGGTACATGGGGCACCTGGTCGCCCGCAACGACGACGCCCGGCTGAAGGAGATCGCGGCGGAGCGGTCCGCCTACCTGCGGCGGCTGGTGGACCACTTCTGGGACCTGATCGGCGAGCAGGGCGATGCGGCCCCCCACCTTCCGGCGGGCGGCTGACGCGGGGCCGCGGGCACCCCGGGCGGGGCGGGCGGGGCGCCGGGGGCCCCCCCGCCGGGGCCCCCGCCCTGGGGGGTGAGCAGGCTCGCCACCACGATGAGGCCGCCGAAGAGGAACAG
>NZ_JBEZKZ010000075.1:0-36637 GCF_040651895.1 Streptomyces sp. NPDC048352 | reverse complement strand
GCGGGGCTGGGATGTTGCCGTTGCGCGGCAATTCCAGCCCGCGCGGCGTTTGAGCGCGCCGGGCGCGCAGCGCCCGGTCTCGGGGGCAGGGGCGGAGCCCCTGGGAACGGTGGAAGGGCGGGGAGGGGCGAGCCCCGCGCAGCGGCCAGCCACCCGCACACGCCCCACCGTCCCGGGCCACGCGCCCCGGCCGGACGGCGGAGGCCGGCGCAGCCGGGCGAGTGGTGCGGGGAAAGCCGCAAGGCCCCGGGGGCCAATGGCACCCGGGGCCTTGCGCAGTACGGCCGAGCGGCAGCGGTTACGGCAGCTGCGCCGCCCGCGCCTCCCGCCGGTTGTGGCGGAACGTGTTCGCGCGACGGGTCGTCGCGAACAGCGGGATGGTCGCCGCCAGGGCGATCTGCAGCGCGCAGCCCGTCTGGAGCAGCAGCTGCCCGCCCGGCGCGTCGAACGCCCAGGCCGCCAGCAGACCCATCGCGCCGACGATCCAGCTGAGCATCGCCGCCGCGAGGGCACCCCTCGGCTTGGGGTACTCGACCCGGCTCACCATCAGCCACGCCACCCCGATGATCGCCAGCAGCGTCGGAATGAAAGGCAGCTCCAGCAGCACGACGGAGACGACCGTCAGCGCGCCGAAGGGGCTCGGCATGCCCTGGAACATGCCGTCCTTCATGGTCACGCAGCTGAATCTCGCCAGCCGCAGCACCACCGCCAGCAGCACCACGATCGCCGCGAGCGCCGACATCTTCTGATGGGCGTCGTCGGCGACCATGCCGTAGACCAGCACGAAGTACGCCGGCGCCAGCCCGAAGCTGATCAGGTCGGAGAGGTTGTCCAGCTCCGCGCCCATCGGCGAGCTGCGCAGCTTGCGGGCGACGATGCCGTCGAAGAGGTCGAAGACCGCCGCGAGCAGCATCAGTATCACCGCGGTCGCCGCGCTGTGCCGGGCCATGCCCGACTCGCCGCTGCCGGTGAGGTGCGGGATGAGGATCCCGGTGGTGGTGAAGTACACCGCCATGAATCCGCAGGTCGCGTTGCCGAGGGTGAGGGTGTCCGCTATCGACAGCCGCAGCGAGAGCGGCATGTCGTCCTCGGCGGACTCCACCTCGGCGGACTCGGGCACCCAGCCGGTGGCAGGAGTCTCGGGGTCAGTCACGGTCAATTCGGGTCACCCCCGCGGTGGTGGCCTGACCGACCTCGACCGCGACCTCGACGCCCTCCGGGAGGTAGATGTCGACGCGCGAGCCGAAGCGGATCAGACCGATGCGTTCGCCCTGCTCCACCTTGGTGCCGGCCGGCAGGTACGGGACGATGCGGCGCGCGACGGCGCCGGCGATCTGCACCATCTCGATGTCGCCGAGCTCGGTGTCGAAGTGCCAGACAACGCGCTCGTTGTTCTCGCTCTCCTTGTTGAACGCCGGGACGAACCCGCCGGGGATGTGCTCCACGGACGTCACCGTGCCCGCGAGGGGCGCGCGGTTGACGTGGACGTTCAGCGGGCTCATGAAGATCGCGACGCGGGTGCGCCCGTCCTTCCAGGGCATGATGCTCTGCACCACGCCGTCGGCCGGCGAGATGACGCGGCCCTGGGCGATCTCGCGCTCGGGGTCGCGGAAGAACCACAGCATGCCCGCCGCGAGAGCGGTGACGGGCACGGCCGCCGCGGCCCAGCGTCCGGACTTGCGGGCCCGGGTGAGGCTGAGCGCCGCGGTGGCGACGGTCGGCAGAAGCCACGGCGATGCTCCGCGCGCGAGGCGTACGCCGGAAAGGCTGTCGCGGTGTGCAGAGGTTTGGCTGTGGGGCATGGATGACCTTCGTAGCGGGTGATTGCCGCGCCGCAAACGGGGGGACGGGACGGCGGCTTTACTGGAATGCTATCGGTTGCGCGCAACAACTGGGCAAGCCAGAAGCCGAGTCGATGGCCGTCGGCCAGTCACTGCTGGTCACTCTTTTGCGGTGGATCATCGGATAATCCACCGCAAAAGGGACATTCAGCCCTGGAGTCGGTACTCCTCGAGCAGGCGTCGCCCGATGATCATTTTCTGGATCTCGGCCGTACCTTCACCGATCAGAAGCATCGGCGCTTCCCGGTAGAGGCGCTCGATCTCGTACTCCTTCGAGAACCCGTAGCCGCCGTGGATGCGGAAGGCATCCTCGACGACCTCCTTGCAGTATTCGGAGGCGAGGTACTTCGCCATCCCGGCTTCGAGGTCGTTTCGTTCCCCGGAGTCCTTTTTGCGTGCTGCGTTCACCATCATGGCATGGGCGGCTTCGACCTTGGTAGCCATCTCGGCCAGCTTGAACTGGATGGCCTGGTGCTCGGCGATCGCCTTGCCGAAAGTGTGACGTTGCTGGGCATACGAGACACCGAGTTCGAACGCACGCTGCGCGACGCCGCAACCACGCGCCGCCACGTTGACGCGGCCCACCTCGACGCCGTCCATCATTTGGTAAAACCCTCGGCCCGTCTGGCCTCCGAGGACCCGATTGGCCGGAATGCGCAGTCCGTCCATGATGAGCTCGGTGGTGTCGACACCCTTGTAGCCCATCTTGTCGATCTTGCCCGGGATGGTCAGGCCCGGACGGACCTCACCGAAGCCCGGCTCCTTCTCGACGAGGAAGGTGGTCATCGACTTGTGGGGCGCGGTGCCCTCGGGGTGTCCTTCGTCACTGCGGACCAGAACGGCCACCAGGGTCGAGGAGCCGCCGTTCGTCAGCCACATCTTCTGGCCGTTCAGGACGTACTCGTCGCCGTCCTTCACCGCCTTCGACGTGATGGCCGACACATCGGAGCCCAGGCCCGGCTCGGACATCGAGAACGCGCCGCGCACCTCGCCCAGCGCCATGCGGGGCAGGAAGTGGTCCTTCTGCTCCTGCGTCCCGTGCTGCTTGAGCATGTACGCCACGATGAAGTGCGTGTTGATGATGCCCGAGACGGACATCCAGCCGCGGGCTATCTCCTCGACGCACAGCGCGTAGGTGAGCAGCGACTCACCCAGGCCGCCGTACTCCTCGGGGATCATCAGGCCGAAGAGGCCGAGCTCCTTGAGGCCGTCGACGATCTGCTGCGGGTACTCGTCACGGTGTTCGAGCTCGGTCGCGACCGGGATGATCTCCTTGTCGACGAACTCCCGGACGGTCTTGAGGATCTCCCGCTGGACGTCCGTGAGCCCGGCGGTCTGGGCGAGTCGTGCCATGGCTACTTCCCCTGTTCCTTCAGCTGCGGGCGGCCGGGCTGCTCGCCGCCGCGCGCCTTGATGTACGTCTCGGTCGGGACCATCACCTTGCGCCGGAAGACGCAGACGAGGGTGCCGTCCTGCTTGTAGCCCTTGGTCTCCACGTAGACGATGCCGCGGTCGTCCTTGGACTTCGACGGGGTCTTGTCGAGGACCCTGGTCTCGCCGTAGATCGTGTCGCCGTGGAAGGTCGGCGCCACGTGGCGCAGGGACTCGATCTCCAGGTTGGCGATGGCCTTGCCGGAGACGTCCGGCACGGACATGCCGAGCAGCAGCGAGTAGACGTAGTTGCCCACGACCACGTTCTTGCCGAAGTCGGTCGTGTTCTCGGCGTAGTTGCTGTCCATGTGGAGCGGGTGGTGGTTCATGGTCAGCAGACAGAAGAGGTGGTCGTCGTACTCGGTGACCGTCTTCCCGGGCCAGTGCTTGTAGACCGCCCCGACCTCGAACTCTTCGTACGTGCGTCCGAACTGCATGGCCCTACGCCTCCGGGATCTCGAACTTGGTGGTGCGCTGCATGCCGGCGGCGCGGCCCTTGCCGGCGATGACCAGGGCCATCTTGCGGCTGGCCTCGTCGATCATCTCGTCGCCGAGCATGGCCGAGCCCTTCTTGCCGCCGGCCTCGGAGGTGCACCAGTCGTAGGCGTCGAGGATCAGCTCGGCGTGGTCGTAGTCCTCCTGGGAGGGGGAGAAGACCTCGTTGGCCGCGTCGACCTGGCCGGGGTGCAGCACCCACTTGCCGTCGAAGCCGAGGGCCGCGGCGCGGCCGGCGACCTCGCGGTAGGCGTCCACGTCGCGGATCTGGAGGAAGGGGCCGTCGATCGCCTGGAGGTCGTGCGTGCGCGCCGCCATCAGGATCCGCATCAGGATGTAGTGGTACGCGTCCGCCGGGTAGCCGGGCGGCTGCATGCCCACGACCAGGGACTTCATGTTGATGGAGGCCATGAAGTCGGCCGGGCCGAAGATGATGGTCTCCAGCCGGGGCGAGGCGGCGGCGATCGCGTCGACGTTCACCAGGCCCTTGGCGTTCTCGATCTGCGCCTCGATGCCGATCTTGCCGACCTCGAAGCCCATGGTCTTCTCGATCTGGGTCAGCAGCAGGTCCAGCGCGACGACCTGCTGCGCGTCCTGGACCTTCGGCAGCATGATGCAGTCGAGGTTCTGGCCGGCGCCCTCGACGACGGTGATGACGTCGCGGTAGGTCCAGTGGGTGGTCCAGTCGTTGACGCGGACCACGCGGGTCTTGCCGGTCCAGTCGCCGTTGTTCAGCGCGTCCACGATGGTGTGGCGGGCGCCTTCCTTGGCGAGCGGGGCGCAGGCGTCCTCCAGGTCCAGGAAGACCTGGTCGGCCGGCAGGCCCTGGGCCTTCTCCAGGAACCGCGGGTTCGAGCCCGGCACCGCGAGGCAGGAGCGGCGCGGCCGGAGCCGGTTGACCGGGGAAGAGGGCGTGGTCATGCGGGGACCTCCGTGCTTTCAGCGATGGTGAGAGGGTGGAGCTTGTTGGCCTTGCGGATCTCGTCGACGATACGGCCGATGATCTCCGTGATGCCGAAGTCCTTGGGGGTGAACACGGCGGCCACCCCGGCGGCCTTCAGCGTGACGGCGTCGGCGTTCGGAATGATGCCTCCGACGATGACGGGGATGTCGCCCGCCCCCGCCGTGCGCAGGCGTTCCAGGACGTCCGGGACGAGGGCGCAGTGCGAACCGGACAGGATGGACAGTCCCACGCAGTGCACGTCCTCGGCCAGGGCCGCCGAGGAAATCTCCTCGGGCGTCAGCCGGATGCCCTGGTAGACCACCTCGAAGCCGGCGTCGCGGGCCCGCACGGCGATCTGCTCGGCGCCGTTGGAGTGCCCGTCCAGGCCGGGCTTGCCGACCAGCAGGCGCAGCCGGCCGGAGCCCAGCTCGTCCGCCGTCCGGGCGACCTTCTCGCGGACCAGGGCCAGCGGCGTGCCCTCCTCGGCGGTGACCGCGACCGGGGCCGAGGAGACCCCGGTCGGGGCGCGGAACTCGCCGAACACCTCGCGCAGGGCGCTCGCCCACTCGCCGGTGGTGACACCCGCGCGGGCGCACTCCAGGGTGGCCTCCATCAGGTTCTCGGTGCCGGCGGCGGCCTCCTTCAGCCGGTCCAGGGCCTGCCGGGCGGTCGGGAAGACGAACGGGTCGCCGCCCCCCTGCCGGTCCGAGGACTCCTGCCGCTCGGCCCGCCAGCGGACGATGCGCTCGACCGTGAACGCCTCCACCGCGGGGTCGACGGTCATGATGGCGCCGTCGAGGTCGGCGGTGAGCGGGTTCTCCTCGGTCTGCTGGAAGCAGTTCACTCCGACGATCTTGTCCTCGCCGGCCTCGATCCGGGCGCGGCGCTCGGCGTGCGAGGAGACCAGCTGGGACTTCAGGTACCCGGACTCGACGGCGGCCATCGCACCGCCCATCTCCTGGATCCGGTCGATCTCGGCCAGGCAGTCGGCGACCAGGGAGTCGACTTTGGCCTCGATGACGTGGGACCCGGCGAAGATGTCCTCGTACTCCAGCAGGTCGCTCTCGTGGGCCAGGACCTGCTGGATGCGCAGCGACCACTGCTGGTCCCAGGGCCGGGGCAGGCCCAGCGCCTCGTTCCAGGCCGGCAGCTGGACCGCGCGGGCCCGGGCGTCCTTGGAGAGGGTGACCGCCAGCATCTCCAGCACGATCCGCTGGACGTTGTTCTCGGGCTGGGCCTCGGTCAGGCCGAGCGAGTTCACCTGGACGCCGTAGCGGAAGCGGCGCTGCTTGGCGTCCTTGATGCCGTAGCGCTCCTTGGTGACCTTCTCCCAGATGCGGCCGAAGGCGCGCATCTTGCACATCTCCTCGATGAAGCGGACGCCCGCGTTCACGAAGAAGGAGATCCGGGCGACCACCTCGCCGAAGCGCTCCTCGGGCACCTGGCCCGAGTCGCGCACCGAGTCCAGGACGGCGATCGCGGTGGACATCGCGTACGAGATCTCCTGGACCGGAGTGGCGCCCGCCTCCTGCAGGTGGTAGCTGCAGATGTTGATCGGGTTCCACTTCGGGATGTGGTTGACCGTGTACGCGATCATGTCCGTCGTCAGGCGGAGCGAGGGCCCGGGCGGGAAGACGTGCGTCCCGCGCGAGAGGTACTCCTTGACGATGTCGTTCTGGGTGGTGCCCTGGAGCTTGGCGATGTCCGCGCCCTGCTCCTCGGCGGCCACCTGGTAGAGCGCCAGCAGCCACATGGCCGTGGCGTTGATCGTCATCGAGGTGTTCATCTGCTCCAGGGGTATGTCCTGGAACAGCCGCCGCATGTCGCCCAGATGGGAGACCGGGACCCCGACCCGGCCCACCTCGCCGCGGGCGAGGACGTGGTCGGGGTCGTAGCCGGTCTGCGTCGGGAGGTCGAACGCCACCGACAGGCCGGTCTGGCCCTTGGCGAGGTTGCGGCGGTACAGCTCGTTGGACGCCTCGGCCGTGGAGTGGCCGGCGTACGTCCGCATGAGCCACGGACGGTCCTTCTGGCGCTCTGTCATCTCAGGCGATCCTTATGGCCTTTGAGCGGACTCAGACGTTGCGGAAACGGTTGATCGCGTCGAGGTGCTTGGCGCGCAGCTCGTGGTCGCGCACACCCAGGCCCTCCTCGGGGGCGAGCGCGAGGACGCCGACCTTGCCCTGGTGGAGGTTGCGGTGGACGTCGTACGCGGCCTGGCCGGTCTCCTCGAGGGAGTAGACCTTCGAGAGGGTGGGGTGGATCTTGCCCTTGGCGATGAGGCGGTTGGCCTCCCACGCCTCGCGGTAGTTCGCGAAGTGCGAGCCGATGATCCGCTTGAGCGACATCCACAGGTAGCGGTTGTCGTACTCGTGCATGTAGCCCGAGGTCGAGGCGCAGGTGGTGATCGTGCCGCCCTTGCGGGTGACGTAGACGCTCGCGCCGAAGGTCTCGCGGCCCGGGTGCTCGAAGACGATGTCGATGTCCTCGCCGCCGGTCAGCTCGCGGATCTTCGAGCCGAAGCGCTTCCACTCCTTCGGGTCCTGGGTGCGCTCGTCCTTCCAGAACTTGTAGCCCTCGGCGTTGCGGTCGATGACGGCGTCGGCGCCCATCTTGCGGCAGATCTCCGCCTTCTCCGGGGAGGAGACGACACAGATCGGGTTGGCGCCGCCGGCCAGGGCGAACTGGGTGGCGTACGAGCCGAGGCCGCCGCTGGCGCCCCAGATCAGGACGTTGTCGCCCTGCTTCATGCCGGCGCCGTTGCGCGAGACCAGCTGGCGGTAGGCGGTGGAGTTGACCAGGCCGGGGGAGGCGGCCTCCTCCCAGCTGAGGTGGTCCGGCTTCGGCATGAGCTGGTTGGACTTGACCAGGGCGATCTCGGCGAGGCCGCCGAAGTTGGTCTCGAAGCCCCAGATGCGCTGCTCGGGGTCGAGCATCGTGTCGTTGTGGCCGTCGGAGGACTCCAGCTCGACCGACAGGCAGTGCGCGACGACCTCGTCGCCCGGCTTCCAGGAGTTGACGCCGGGGCCGGTGCGCAGCACGACGCCCGCGAGGTCGGAGCCGATGATGTGGTACGGGAGGTCGTGGCGCTTGGTGAGCTCCGACAGGCGCCCGTAGCGCTCCAGGAAGCTGAAGGTGGAGACGGGCTCGAAGATCGAGGTCCACACCGAGTTGTAGTTGACGGAGGAGGCCATGACGGCCACCAGGGCCTCGCCCGGGCCGAGCTCCGGCACCGGGACCTGGTCCAGGTGCAGGGACTTGCGCGGGTCCTTCTCGCGGGTGGTGAGCCCCGAGAACATCTCCGTCTCGTCCTTGTGCACGGTGACCGCGCGGTACGAGTCGGGGAGCGGCAGGGCGGCGAAGTCTGCGGCGGTGGCGGACTGCGACTGAATCGCGTCCAGGATGTCCTTCACGGTATTGCCTCCGGCAAGCGCTGATGAGGGGTGCGCTGAGGGATGCGCGGGTGCGCGGTTACATGGGGTGGGTACTGCGGGGTGCCGTCGGTTCGGCGGAGCTGTGGAGCTGGGCGCGCCCGTGGTGGGGCGAGCGGGGCCTGGTGACGCAGGCATCCGGGGCGCGTTCCGTGCCGAGTGGGCGTGGGCCGCGGGGACATCCGGACGGGATTCAACGTATGGCACCCCGTGTCACTCGGCAAGGCACTGGGTGCCAAAAATTTCTCTCACTTGCCGATTGACCTGCGCAGATGAGCGATGATCGATCAGAGTTACTCGCGAGTAAGGGCAACTCGGACAAACGACAGCGGCCGCCCCCGGAACGGGAGCGGCCGCTGTGACGAGCGTGACTACTGCTTGTTTCTGAGCGCCTCTTCGATGGTGCGCATGACCTCGTCGAGCGGAGCGTCGGTACGGGCCACCGCGACGAGCACCTCGCCCTCCGTCCGCACCTCCGCCTTCGGGGCCGCCGCGGCGGAGCCCAGCGTGCGCCCCGCCCCGATCCCGGAGCCGAAGGTCTTGCGGACGATGGAGAAGGCGTGGTCCAGCTGCGCCTCCACGTCCCCCTGGCCCCCGGCCCGCAGCCAGCGCCGCAGCACGTGGTTGTGCGCGGTCACCACCGCGGAGGCGGCCACCTCGGCCAGCAGCGGGTCGTCGTTGCCGTCGTGGTGCTCGGTCTCGTCGAAGTGGGCCAGCAGGTAGCGGGTGAAGAGCCGCTCGTAGCGGGCCACCGAGGCGATCTCCCGCTCCCGCAGCGCGGGCACCTCGCGGGTTAGCCGGTAGCGCTCCACCGACACCGCCGGCGAGGCGGCGTACATCTTCATGACTTCCTTGATCCCCCGGCACACCGTGTCGAGCGGGTGCTCGTGCGCCGGCGCCACGTCCAGGACGGCCTCGGCGCGGGTCAGGGTGTCGTCGTGGTCCGGGAAGATCGCCTCTTCCTTGGAGCGGAAGTGCCGGAAGAAGGTCCGGCGCGCCACCCCCGCGGTCGCGGCGATCTCGTCGACCGTCGTGGCCTCGTACCCCTTGGTCGCGAACAGCTCCATCGCCGCGGCCGCCAGCTCACGGCGCATCTTGAGCCGCTGGGCGGCCGCCCGGGTGCCGGCCGCGCTCTCCGGGGAGTCGGCGGCCGAGGCGGCGCGGGGCGAGGTCTTGGCGGGCTGGGACATAGAGCGAAAGTACTTCATTCGCGCAGGCGCGCGCGCCGGAGGGGGGTGGGAGGGGGGTGGATGCGGGGGAGGGCCCGCACTGGGCTCGGGAGGGTGTGTCCGCCGTGAGGGTCCGGCGGACCCGAGCAGCCCTCCCCACGCATCCTGCTCAGGGCCCGTCGGCTTACCGGCGGGCGTACTCACGGAATCCGCGGCCGGTCTTCCGGCCCAGGCAGCCCGCCGCCACCAGGTGCTCCAGCAGCGGGGACGGCGCGAGGCCCGGGTCACGGAACTCCTGGTGGAGGACCTTCTCGATGGCCAGCGACACGTCCAGGCCGACCACGTCGAGGAGCTCGAAGGGCCCCATCGGGTAGCCGCCGCCCAGCTTCATCGCGGCGTCGATGTCGTCGATCCCCGCGTAGTGCTGCTCGACCATCTTGATCGCGTTGTTCAGGTACGGGAACAGCAGCGCGTTCACGATGAAGCCGGCCCGGTCCCCGCAGTCCACCGGGTGCTTGCGCACCTTGGTGCAGACCTCGCGGACCGTGGCGTGCACGTCGTCGGCCGTCAGGACGGTCCGGACCACCTCGACCAGCTTCATGGCCGGCGCCGGGTTGAAGAAGTGCATGCCGATCACGTCCTGCGGACGCGAGGTGGCCCGCGCGACGGCGATCACCGGCAGCGAGGAGGTGGTGGTGGCCAGCACCGCGCCCGGCTTGCAGACCTTGTCGAGGCCCGCGAAGAGCTGCTGCTTGACCGCCAGGTCCTCGGCGACCGCCTCGACCGCCAGGTCCACGTCGGCGAAGGCGTCCAGCGACCCGGCCGGGGTGATGCGCCCCAGGGTCTGCGCGGCGGCCTCCTCGGTCAGGCGGCCCCTGGACACCGCACGGTCCAGGGACTTCCCGATCGCGGCCTTCGCGGCCACGGCCTTCTCCTCGCTGCGCGCGGCCAGGACCACGTCGTAGCCGGCCTGCGCGAAGACCTGGGCGATACCGCTCGCCATGGTCCCGGAGCCGGCCACGCCGACCGAGGAGACCGGGCGGCCGGCGCCGAGCAGGGAGCCGTCCAGCGGGGTCTGCAGGTCGCGGACCACCACCGGGCTGCCCGGGGCCTCGTACGTGTAGAAGCCGCGGCCGGCCTTCTGCCCGGTCAGGCCCGCCTCGACGAGCTGGCCCAGGATCGGGGCCGGGGCGTGCAGCCGGTCGCCGGAGGAGGCGTACATGGCCTCCAGCACGGTGCGCGCGGTGTCCACGCCGACCAGGTCGAGCAGCGCGAGCGGGCCCATCGGCAGACCGCAGCCGAGCTTCATCGCGGCGTCGATGTCCTCGCGGGAGGCGTACTTGGCCTCGTACATCGCGGCGGCCTGGTTCAGGTAGCCGAAGAGCAGGCCGTCGGCGACGAACCCCGGCCGGTCGCCGACCGCGACGGGCTGCTTGCCGAGTTCCCGCGCCAGCCCGGTGACCGCCTCGACGGCGGTCGGCGCGGTCAGCACGCTGGAGACGATCTCCACGAGCTTCATCGCCGGGGCCGGGTTGAAGAAGTGCAGGCCGAGGACGCGCTCGGGGCGCAGGGACTCGGCGGCGAGCCGGGTCACGGAGAGGGCGTTGGTGCCGGTGGCCAGGACGGTGTCGGGGCGCACGACCGCGTCGAGCTCGCTGAAGACCCGGTGCTTGAGGTCGTAGTCCTCCGGGACCACCTCGATGACGAGGTCGGCGTCGGCGGCGGCCGCGAGGTCGGTGAAGGTGCGGAAGCGGGCGAGGGCGGCCTCGCGCTCCTGCTCGGAGAGCTTGCCCTTGGCCACGGAACGGGCCGTGGCGGCCGCGAGGGCCCCGGCGGCGCGGCGGGCGGCCGCCTCGCTGACGTCGATGCCGATGACCTCGCGGCCGGCGCGGGCGAGGACCTCGGCGATGCCGGTGCCCATGGTGCCCAGGCCGACGACGGCGACGGTGCGGAGGGAGGACTGACTGGACGTGGACGGAAGGTCCATCGCGGGACTCCAGTGGAAGAGGGTGACGACTGAGGGAGCGCGCGGCGCACAGCGCGCGCGGATGCCGTACGGAAGAGCCGTGCGGAGCACGCCCGCGGACGCGCCCGGAGAGGGATCGGGGGCGCGGCGGGCGGAAACGGCGGAACCCTGTCCCGGGGTCCAGCCGTACGGACGAGCGGACGAGCGAACGAACCGACTGGTACGGGGCGGCTGCGTCACCAGGCCTGCTCCGTACGTGTGGAGTGACAGTAACCCGGCAGTAACTCGACCGCCAGAGTGCGGAGATGTGACCTGTACCGCCCAAATGTACCGATCATCGATCATCGATCAACGAGGTCGGCGGAACGCCGCCTGCCGGGGCCCGCGGAGCCCTAGGGTGGCGGCGTGAACGACGTGCTGGAGCGCCTGCGGGCGGAAGCGGACGGGTCGGCCGCGTACGCGGAACTGCTCGCGGCGGAGCCCGACGCGCTGGCCGCCTCCCTGACCACGGCCGGCCTGCCCCTGTGGGCCCGGGAACTGGCCGCGTACCGGCTCGGGATGGCGGGGGACCGGCGGGCCTTCGAGCCCCTGGTCCTGCTGCTCAACCACCGCGACCCGGCCCGCTGCGCGGCCGCCGCGCAGGCGCTCGGCGTGCTCGGGGACCCGCGCACCGCCCGCGCGGCGGCGGCCCTGGCGACGAACGGCCTGCGCACGGCCTACGCCCTGCACCCGGTCCGGCTGCTCACCGCGCTGCGGGCGCCGGAGTCGGCCCCGGCCCTGATCAAGACCCTGTCCCGGCTGCTGGCCCCGCACGACCCGTACTGGCGGGTGGCCCTGGCCTGCGTCGAGGGCCTGGGCAGCCTCGCCGACGCCCGGGCCCGCGACGTCTTGGTCCGCGCCCAGGCCCACCCCCGGCTCGCCCTGGCCGCGACGGACGCCCTGTCCCGCCTGGTGGCCCGCCACCCCGACGCGTAGTCAGGTCGCGGACGGGAGGATGGCGAAGGCCTCGACCTCCAGCAGGAGCTCCGGCCGGAACAGGGCCGCGACCTGGACCGCCGTCGAGGCCGGCAGCCGGTCCGCGGCGATGACCTCGTCCCGGGCCGCCCGTACGGCCGGCAGGTGCGCCACGTCCGTGACGTAGTAGGTCAGCTTCACCACGTCCTCGAAGCCCGCCCCGGCCGCCGCCAGGCACCGGCGCAGGTTCTCGAACACCTGCCGGGCCTGGGCGGCGGGGTCCCCCTCGCCGACCACCTCGCCCTTCTCGTCCAAGGCGCACTGCCCGGAGACGGTCACGAACCGCCCGGTGCCCCAGACGACGTGGCTGTACCCGCCGCCCGGGCAGACGCCCTCGGGCGCGGCGATGCGGGTGAGGTGGCTGCTGCTGTGCTCGGCTGCGCTCATGGGCAACGATCTTGCCCGACCGGCGTCAGCCCCGGAAGCCCAGCAGGCCGTGCAGGGCGGCGCCGCCCGCCGAGGGCGGCACCGCGCGGGTCGCCGTGGTCGGCTTCGGCGCCGCCGGCGCCGGGCAGCTCGCGTCCGCCGCCTGGCCCGTCCTCAGGTACGCCGAGAGCTTCTCGTCCAGGCACTTGTTCCCGCTCAGGGCGATGCCGTGGTTGCCGCCGCCCTCCTCCACCACCAGGGCCGAGCCCGCCAGCTTGTCCCGCATGCTCACCGCGCCCTCGTACGGGGTCGCGGCGTCCTCCGTCGCCTGGAACAGCAGCGCCTTGGGCAGCTTGGTGTTCGCCACGTCCGGAGCCTGGAGCGGCAGCGCGGGCCAGAACGCGCACGGGGCGTTGTACCAGGCGTTGTTCCAGGTCATGAAGGGCGCCTTGGCGTGCGTGCGCCACATGTCCGCCCGCCAGCGGGTCCAGTCCCGCGGCCACGCCGAGTCCCGGCACTGCACCGCCGTGTACACGCTGTAGCTGTTGCTCGCCGCGGGGTCCACCGCGCCCAGCCGCTCGTACGCCGCCACCAGGGGCTTGGCGTCCTTCTTCCCCGCGTACGCCGCGAAGGCCTCCGCCAGGGCCGGCCAGTAGCCGTTGTAGTAGGCGCCCGGCATGTAGGTGTCCTCCAGCTCGGACGGACCCACCTTCCCGCCCGCCGGGGTCTTGCGCAGCGCGCTCCGCATCTCGTACCAGCGCGCCTCGACCCGTGCCGGGTCGGTGCCCAGGTGGTAGGTGGCGTCGTACGCGGCCACCCACGCCAGGAACGCCTTGTGGCGGGCGTCGAAGGCCTGGTCCTGCGCGAGGTTGTCCACGTACCAGACGCCGCCCGGGTCGACCACCGAGTCCAGTACCAGCCGGTGCACCCGCTCCGGGTGGAGTTTGGCGTACACCGCGCCCAGGTAGGTGCCGTAGGAGTAGCCGAAGTAGCTGAGCCGCTCCGCGCCCAGGGCGGTGCGCAGCACCTCCAGGTCGCGGGCCGCCGAGACGGTGCCGACGTAGGGGAGCACGTCCGCGTGCTTGTCCCGGCAGGACACGGCGAAGTTGCGCACCCGCACCAGGTTGGCCCGCTCCGTCGCCGCGTCCCGCGGTACGGAGTCCGGCCGCACCGGCTTGAAGTGGCCGGCCCCGCAGTCCAGGGCGGGCTCGCTCTTGCCCACGCCCCGGGGGTCGAAGCCGATCACGTCGTACTGGGCGGCCACGTCCTTGGGCAGGGCGGAGGCGACGAACCCCGCCAGCGCGCGGCCGCTGCCGCCCGGGCCGCCGGGGTTGACCAGCAGCGGCCCCTGGGAGGTGGCGGCGGTGTGCGGGACGCGGGTCAGGGCCAGGGAGATCTGCCGCCCGGCGGGCTTCTCGTGGTCCAGCGGGACCTTGAGGGAGGCGCACTGCAGGGTGGGGTAGCGGGGGGTCGCGCAGCCGGTCCAGGCCAGCGCGGCGGCGGCCGGGGCGGGCGCCCCGGCCGGACCGGCCGGCGCGGCGGTGACGGGGGTCGCGAGGGCGGCGGCGATGGTGGACATCGCCAGCAGGACGGCGGCGCGCTTCTTCGCGGGGCGCAGCTTCGAGGGGTGGAGCATGGGGCCTCCCAGCCGAGGGTTCTGGGCGGAATCGTCCCGGAAACCGGGACGGGAAAGCGGGATTGGGCTGCCCATTGGCCCGATGTGATGACCCCTCGGGCGGCGTCCGGGTCACGGGAGCCCGCGGAACGGCCCCGCACCGGCGTCGGCCGATCCGGTCCGGCGGCCCCCGCCCGGGCCGCCGCGCCGGTGCGGCGGGGGACCGCGCCGGGCGGCGGCGGCGCGCGTCTCGCGCCGAACCGGGGCGCGGGCGCCCGGACTTGGCCGCCGGTGCGGCGCCGGTCACCGGCGGGCGCCCGAGCTCCGCCCGCGCACGTCCGTGCGTACCGCCCGGCCGGCCGCGGCCGACACCAGGCGGGCGGGCCGGTGCACCCGGTGCGCGCCCCGGGCCGCAGATGGAGTACCCGGGGTGTCACGGTGCCCCCCGGACCGCGCCGTCGCCCGGACGGCGGCCCCCGGCCGGGCACCGCCGCCGGAGCCGTCGGCGCCCTGCGCGCGGCGCCCTCCCCGGCAGGGGCCCGCACGGCGGCCGGCCCCGGATTTGGGCGGCCGCCCCGGAGGTGGTTGGCTTGCCGCGACGCACGATCCCAACTGCTGGAGGAACAGGTATGGCGCAGGTCGAGGCCACCACGGAGCGCATCATCGAGGCCGACGCGGACACCGTGTTCGACGCGCTGGCGGACTACACCGGCACCCGGAGCAAGCTGCTCCCCGAGCACTTCAGCGAGTACGAGGTGCGCGAGGGCGGCGACGGCGAGGGCACCCTGGTCCACTGGAAGCTCCAGGCCACCAGCAAGCGCGTACGGGACTGCCTGCTGGAGGTCACCGAGCCCACGGACGGCCAGCTCGTGGAGAAGGACCGCAACTCCTCCATGGTCACCACCTGGACCGTCACCCCGGCCGGCGAAGGCCGCTCCCGGGCCGTCGTCAGCACCGTGTGGAACGGCGCGGGCGGCATCGGCGGCTTCTTCGAGCGCACCTTCGCCCCCAAGGGCCTCGGCCGCATCTACGACACCGTGCTCGACAACCTGGCCCGGGAAGTCGCGTCCTGACGGGGGCCGTTGAGCGCCGGCGCGGCAACGCCCGGGGGCGGCTCACCGGTTCGGGTGGATTCCCGGCCGCCGTGAGCCGCCCGCGCCCGGCCGCCCGGCCCGCCCGGGCGTGGCCCCGGCCCGCGGGCGCACCGGGGGGCTAGGGTGGGGCTCCGCGACCCGACCCACCGGGGGCCCGATGAAGATCCTCGTCTCCGCCGACATGGAAGGCGCCACGGGCGTCACCTGGCCCGCAGACGTGCTGCCCGGAACCCCCCAATGGGAGCGCTGCCGGTCCCTGTTCACCTCCGACGTGAACGCCGCCGTACTCGGCTTCCACGACGGCGGCGCCGATCAGGTCCTCATCAACGAGGCCCACTGGACCATGCGCAACCTGCTCCTGGAGGAGCTCGACGCCCGCGCCGAGATGATCACCGGGCGCCACAAGTCCCTCTCCATGGTCGAGGGCGTCCAGCACGGCGACGTCGACGGCGTCGCCTTCGTCGGCTACCACACGGGCGCCGGCGCCGAAGGGGTCCTCGCCCACACCTACCTCGCCAACTCCATCACCGGCGTCTGGCTGAACGGCCTGCGCGCCAGCGAGGGAGTCCTCAACGCCCACGTCGCCGCCGAGTACGGCGTCCCCGTCATCCTGGTCACCGGAGACGACCTGACCTGCGCCGACGCCGCCGGGTACGCACCCGACGCCCGTACCGTCGCGGTCAAGGACCACGTCTCGCGCTACGCGGCCGTCTGCCGCACCCCCGCCCGTACCGCCGCCGACATCCGCGCCGCCGCCGCCGAGGCGGTCAAGCTCGCGGTGCGGCACGAGCCGGTGCGCGGCGGCCCCTTCACGGTGGACGTCGAGTTCGACGCCGAACACCTCGCGATGGCCGCGACGGTCGTCCCGGGCGTCGAGCGCTCGGGGGAGCGCAGGATCGCGTACACCAGCGGGACCATGTACGAGGGGATCCGGACCTTCAAAGCGGTCACGACGGTCGTCTCGGCGGCCGTGGAGGAGCAGTATGGCTGACATGCACCGGGTGGAAGGCGCCCCCCGCGGGGCCGCCCACGAAGCAGCGGCACCGCGCACCGGCGGCCCCGGTCCCGAGGCCCTCGACGCGCCGGCCTTCGACGAGGCCGTGGAGTTCACCTCCGGCCTGATCCGGATCGACACCAGCAACCGCGGCGGCGGCGACTGCCGCGAGCGGCCCGCCGCCGAGTACGTTGCCGAGCGCCTCGCGGGAGCCGGGCTGGAGCCCGTCCTGCTGGAGCGCACCCCGGGCCGCACCAACGTGGTGGCCCGGATCGAGGGCACCGACGCCTCCGCGCCCGCCCTCCTCGTCCACGGCCACCTGGACGTCGTCCCCGCCGAGGCCGCCGACTGGAGCGTGCACCCCTTCTCCGGAGAGGTCCGGGACGGCGTGGTCTGGGGCCGCGGCGCCGTCGACATGAAGAACATGGACGCGATGGTGCTGGCCGTCGTACGCGCCTGGGCGCGCTCCGGCGTGCGGCCGCGCCGGGACATCGTCATCGCCTACACCGCCGACGAGGAGGACAGCGCGGTCGACGGGTCCGGCTTCCTCGCCGACGAGCACCCGCACCTCTTCGAGGGCTGTACGGAGGGCCTGAGCGAGTCCGGGGCCTTCACCGTGCACCCCCGGCCCGGCCAGGCCCTCTACCCCATCGCGACCGGCGAACGCGGCACCGCCTGGCTCAAGCTGACCGCGCACGGCACCGCCGGACACGGCTCCAAACCCAACCGGGCCAACGCCGTCAGCCGGCTCGCCGCCGCCGTCGCCCGCATCGGCGCGTACGAATGGCCGGTCCGCCTCACCGACACCGTCGCCGCCTGCATCACCGAACTCGCCGCCCTCCAGGGCCTCGCCGTCGACCCGCGCGCCCCGGGCACCGACCTCGACGAACTCCTCGGCAAGCTCGGCCCGGCCGCGGCCCTCGTCGAGGCGACGATCCGCAACAGCTCCAACCCGACCATGCTCAGCGCCGGTTACAAGCTCAACGTCATCCCGGGCCACGCCACCGCCTACGTGGACGGACGGACGGTGCCCGGCGGCGAGGCCGAGTTCACCGCCACCCTCGACGCGCTCACCGGCCCCGACGTGCACTGGGAGTTCGAGCACCGGGAGGTCGCCCTCCAGGCCCCCCTGGACGGGCGGACGTACGGGATCCTGCGCGAGTCCGTCGAACACTTCGACCCCGACGGCCACGTGGTCCCCTTCTGCATGGCGGGCGGCACCGACGCCAAGCAGTTCTCCCGGCTGGGCATCACCGGCTACGGCTTCTCCCCGCTCAAGCTGCCGCCGCGCTTCGACTACTGGGCCCTCTTCCACGGCGTGGACGAGCGGGTCCCGGTCGACGCCCTGCACTTCGGGGTCCGCGTCCTCGACCGCGCACTGCGGGCCCTGTGATGGGAGCCCGGTGACGGCGGCGGCCGCCGGCGGCGGCCCCTACGGCAGCTGGCCCTCCCCGATCGGCGCGGAGATCGCCGCCGCCCACGACGGCCGGCCCGAGTACCTGGGCACCGTCGGCGCCGAGGTCTGGTGGACCGAGCCCCGGCCCGGCGAAGGCGGCCGCCGCACCCTGGTGCGCCGGCCCGCCGACGGCCGCGCCGCCCGCTCGGTGCTGCCCGCCCCGTGGAACGTGCGCAGCCGCCTCACCGAGTACGGGGGCCTGCCCTGGGCGGGCGCCGAACGGCCCGGCCGGGGCCCGGTGGTGGTCTTCGTCCATCACGCCGACCAGCGGCTGTACGCGTACGAACCCGACGCGCCCGGCAGCCCCCCGCCCCGCCCGCTCACCCCGCTCTCCGCGGTCGGCGGCGGCCTGCGCTGGGCCGACCCGGTGCTGCGCGACGGCGTCGTCTGGTGCGTACTGGAGGAGTTCACCGGCCCCGCACCCACCGACGTGCGGCGGGTGGCGGCCGCCGTCCCGCTGGACGGCTCCGCCGCCGCGGACCGGGCCGCGGTGCGGGAGCTGACCGGCGACCGGCACCGCTTCCGCACCGGGCCGAAACCCTCCCCCGACGGGCGCAGCGCGGCCTGGCTGGTGTGGGACCACCCCCGGATGCCGTGGGACGGCACCGAGCTGGAGGTGGCCGAGGTGACCGCGGACGGCGGGCTCGGCGAGCCCCGCACCGTGCTCGGCGGGCCGGACGAGGCGGTGGCCCAGGCGGCGTGGGCGGCCGACGGGACCCTGCTCGCGGTGAGCGACCGCAGCGGCTGGTGGAACCCGTACCGGGTCGACCCGGCCGGCGGGGAGGCGGTCAACCTGTGCCCGCGCGAGGAGGAGTTCGGCGGCCCGCTGTGGAAGCCGGGGCTGCGCTGGCTGGCCCCGCTGCCGGACGGCCCGGTGGCCGTGCTGCACGGGCAGGGCTCCTCGGTGCTCGGCGTCCTCGACCCCGACACCGGCGACCTGGTGGACGCGGCAGGGCCCTGGACGGACTGGCAGCCGGCCCTGGCCGTCAGCGGCACCCGCGTCTACGGGGTCGCCGCCAGCCCGCGCAGCGCCTACGAGGTCGTCGAGCTGGACACCTCGACGGGCCGCGCCCGGGTGGTCGGCGCCCGCGCCGCCGACCCGGTGGACCCGGCGTACTACCCGGAGCCGCAGAGCCGCACCTTCCCGGGGCCCGGCGGCCGCGAGATCCACGCCCACGTCTACCCGCCGCACCACCCCGCCCTGCGGGCGCCCGCCGACGAGCTGCCCCCGTACGTGGTCCGGGCGCACGGCGGCCCCACCGACCACGTGCCGCCCGTACTGGACCTGCACATCGCGTACTTCACCTCCCGCGGCATCGGCATCGTCGAGGTGAACTACGGCGGCTCCACCGGCTACGGCCGCGCCTACCGCGAGCGGCTGCGCGAGCAGTGGGGCGTGGTGGACGTCGAGGACTGCGCGGCCGTGGCCCGGGCGCTGGCCGCCGAAGGCACCGCCGACCCGGCCCGGCTCGCGATCCGCGGCGGCAGCGCGGGCGGCTGGACGGCGGCCGCCTCCCTGGCCGCCACCGACCTGTACGCCTGCGCCGCGGTCATCTACCCGGTGCTCGACCTGCGCGGCTTCGCCGCCGAGACCCACGACCTGGAGTCGCACTACACCGACGGGCTGGCCGGACCGCCGGCCGTCCTGGCGCTGCGCTGCCGCGAACGCTCCCCGGTGGCCCGCGCCGACCGGATCGACGCTCCCTTCGTGCTGCTCCAGGGCCTGGACGACCCCGTCTGCCCGCCCGCGCAGGCGGAACGGCTGCTCGCCGCCCTGCGCGGCCGCGAGCCGGCGGTTCCGCACGCGTACGTCACCTTCGAGGGCGAGGGCCACGGCTTCCGGCGGGCGGAGACGATGGTGCGCGCGCTGGAGGCGGAACTGTCGCTGTACGTGCAGGTGTTCGGCCTCGAACGGAGCGACGTCCCGCGCCTGGAGCTGCGTACCGGTTGGCTCACGCCGGGTCCGGCAGGTCCATCAGCGCCAGCTTGGCCGGGTCGGTCACGGCCGTGATGTCGGAGATCCGGCCGTCGACGACGGTGAACGCGAGGACCGAGAGCGGGGAGCCGTCCCCGCTCCAGGAAACGACGCCGGGCAGGCCGCCCACGAGCGCCGCTCGCCCCCGCGTGGCCGCGCCGGCGGCCGTCCGCGCGCCGGCGGCGACCTTGGTGGCGCCGAGGACGACGACCCTGCCGGCGGGCGTGTCGACGGTGAGTCTCACCTCGGGGTCGAGCACCCGCAGCAGCCCCTCGAAGTCGCCGTCACGGGCCGCCGCCAGGAAGGCCCGGACCACTTCCCGCTTCCCCCGTTCGACGCTTGTCGGCCGCTCGGTCGCCTGCACCTTCCTGCGGGCACGGCTGGCCAGCATCTTGGCGGCCGCGGTGGACTTGCCGAGGATCCTGCCGATCTCGTCGAACGGCACGGCGAACAGGTCGTGCAGCACGAACGCCAGCCGCTCGCCCGGCCGGAGCGATTCCAGTACGACGAGGAGCGCGAGCCCGACCGAGTCGGCGAGCACCACGTCCTCCTCCGGCGCCGGACTGTCGTCGAGCGTCACCACGATCTCCTGCAGACGATCGTCATAGGACGCCTCGGGACGGGCCTGGCGCGCGCGCAGGACGTCGAGGCTGATCCGGCCGACCACCGTGGTCAGCCAGCCGGCGAGGTTGTCGATGGCCGCCGGATCCCGGCGGGAGAGCCGCAGCCACGCCTCCTGGACCACGTCCTCGGCGTCGGCATGGGATCCGAGCATGCGGTGGGCGATCGCGCGCAGTCGGTCGCGCTGGGACTCGAAGGCCTCGGCGACCGCGGCCGCGCTGCCGTTGTCGGACATGGTGTTACCTTCCTCGGTTCCGCTCCGTCATGCGTGATGACGGGCCAGGACGGGCGCAGGTAACCCGACGGTTGACGCTCCGGCGCCGAATGCGCAGGCCCTGACCCTTTTCTGCAGCAACGCAGACCGACAGACGGAAGGACGACACGATGCTGACCAACGTCATGTACGCAACGCTCCATGTCACCGATCAGGACCGCGCGCTGCGCTTCTACACGGAGCAGCTCGGCCTGGAGAAGCGCATCGATTACCCGGGCCCTGACGGACGCTTCCTCACCGTGGGCGTCCCCGGCAGCCGGCTCGAGATCATCCTCTGGCCGCGCGCCGCGGCTACGGGGCAGCAGAGCGAGGTCCAGCCGGGCACCACGCCCGGTCCGGTCTTCCTTGAGTCGGACGACCTGCGGGCGGATTTCCAGGTGTTCCGCGACCGCGGTGTGACCTTCGACGGACCCGAGCCCGAGGACTACCCCTTCGGGGTCCGCATCGAGGCGGTGGACCCGGACGGCAACCGCATCTCGCTTCGCGAGCGGGGCCGGGCGGGCCGTGGCGACGGCTGACCGTTCGTGGACCCGGCGTGGCCGGCGCGGTCCTCCGCCGGCCACGCCGGGGCCGAAACGGAGTTGGCGATGAGCCTGACGACGTCGAACATGGACCCGACCCGACCCGACCCGACCCGACCCGACCCGACCCGACCCGACCCGACCCGACCCGACCCGACCCTGACGAGGTGCTCCGCATGCCCATGAAGATCGACTCGGTGATCGCTCGACAGCGCGTTGACGACCTGGACGCGGCCGTCCCCTTCTACGAGCGGCTGACGGGCCGGACGGCCGACCGCTTCGCATTCGCCGGTGTGCATCTGGCGAGTGTCGGGCCCTTCCTCCTGTTCTGCGGTCCGGACGAGGCAGTGCAGAGGGTCGCCGGGGTGAGTGCCACTCTGGCGGTCGGGGATCTGGCTGCTGCCGTCGAGGAAGCGACTGCGGCCGGTGCCACCGTGGTGATGCCGGCGCAGCCCACCCCCAACGGCCGGCGCGCGGTGCTGCGACACCCCCACGGGGGCGTGTACGAATACGTCGGCCCCTGAGCTATGCGGTGTGCAGCCAGACCCGCAGCGGGCCGATCGGGGCGAACCCCGCCCGGACGGCCGTATCGAGGGCCGGCCCGTGCTCGTATCCCACGACCGGCAGGTCCGGCCAGTACGCGGCGGCCGCTCCGAGGGCCGCCGCCCAGGCGGCGCCGGCGTCCGCGTCGTCGTGGGCGAACACGTTCGACACGCCCACCGCGCCGCCGCCGGTGCTCACGACCGCCCCGGCCGTGATCCGGCCCGCGTCACGGCCCGCCAGGAAGACGACGCCCTCCCGCAGCAGTCCCGGGTGGAACAGACCGGTGCTCTCCTCGCCGTCCCAGGCCGCCTCCCAGGCCGCCAGCTCCGCGGGGCTCTCGGCCTCACCCCACTCCAGGCGGCCGTCCTCGGATCCGGCGGGGGCGGCGGCGTCCGCCGGGCGGTGGATCCACTGCGCCTCGAACAGGACCTCGAAGCCGGCCGGGGCCAGTTCGAGCGCGGCGAAGCTGTCCTTCACCGAACAGCCGGGGGAGGAGGTGTCGACCCCGGCGAGCACCTCGGCGACCGAGGCCTGCGGCACCAGGGTGACGGCGTCGGGATACAGCGGCGGGGTCCGCCGCGGGCTGCACCAGAGGGCGCCGCGGAAGCGGCCGCTGCGGGAGACGGCGGCGCACCACTCCGCGTTGTTGCGGGCGGCCGCGCGCAGCAGCCCGGGGGTACTCGGGGTGATGATCACACCGGGATGCTGTCACAGTGCCTAAGCTGGGGCGATGCCATATTCCACCCCGCCGCGGTACGTCAGAGCGGGCCGACGGGTCGGCCTGCGCCCCTTCCGGCCCGCGGACGGACCGGAGTTCACCGCCCGCGCACGCGAGAGCCGCGCCCTGCACCGGCCGTGGCTGTTCCCGCCCACCACCGTGGAGGAGTACGAGCCGTACGCCGCCCGGCTGACGGAGGAGGACGGGCGGGCCGGCTTCCTCGTCTGCGAACTCGCCACGGGGGCCATCGCCGGCTTCGTCAACGTCAACAACATCGTCCGCGGCGCCTTCCAGTGCGGGGCGCTGGGCTACGGGGCCTTCGCGCACGCGGCGGGGCGCGGCCTGTTCGGCGAGGGCTTCGACCTGCTCCTGGCACACGCCTTCGCCGAGCCGGGGGCGGGGCTCGGCCTGCACCGCCTGGAGGCGAACATCCAGCCGGCCAACGCCGCCTCGATCGCCCTGGTCCGGGGCCGCGGCTTCCGCCTGGAGGGCCTCTCGCCGGAGTTCCTCTACGTCGACGGCGCCTGGAGGGACCACGAGCGCTGGGCCCGGACGGCCCCCGGCGCGTGAAGGGAGGCGCCTTTGCGTAATCCTGACCGGTGGTGATGTGCGGAACCCCTGTGCACCCGGGCCGCCGGCGTGTTCCATTTCCCCATGGCCACCACCGTCCGACGTGCCCGGCTCACCCTTCCCGCCGCCCCCTTGGGCCCTGACAACCCGCTGCCCGCCCTGCGCGCCCCCGACGGGGTGCACGAGCTGGACGAGCGCTCGCGCGGGGGACTGCCGCGCGACATGGCCCGCCAGATCGGCTACGAACCGCTGCGCTCCCTGCTGCCGGTCCGGATCCGCGACGGATACGGACGGCGGCGCACCGAGCGGGAGTTCGAGGCGGTCGTCATCGAGAACGGCCGGCTGCGCGCGACCGTGCTGCCGGGGCTCGGCGGCCGGATCCACTCCCTCGTGCACCTGCCCAGCGGGCGCGAACTCCTCTACCGCAACCCGGTGTTCCAGCCCGCGGACTTCGCACTCAACGGGGCCTGGTTCTCCGGCGGCATCGAGTGGAACATCGGCGCCACCGGGCACACCGCCCTGTCCTGCGCCCCGCTGCACGCGGCGCTCGTGCCGGCGCCCGACGGGGGCGTGATGGTGCGGCTGTGGGAGTGGGAGCGGCTGCGCGACCTGCCCTTCCAGGTGGACCTCTGGCTGCCCGCGGACTCGGACTTCCTGTACGCCGGCGTCCGCGTCCGCAACCCGCACGAGCGGCCCGCACCGGTCTACTGGTGGTCCAACACCGCCGTCCCCGAGGACGCCGGGACCCGCGTCCTCGCCCCCGCCGACGAGGCCTGGCACTTCGGGTACGAACGCTCGCTGCGCCGCATCCCCGTACCGCACTGGCAGGACGCGGACCGCACGTACCCGCTGGGCAGCGCCTACCCCGCCGACTTCTTCTACGAGGTCCGCGAGGAGGACGCGGACCGCCCCTGGATCGCCGCCCTCGACGCCGACGGGCACGGCCTGGTGCAGGCCTCCACGGGGCGGCTGCGCGGCCGCAAGCTGTTCGTGTGGGGTGCGGGCCCGGGCGGCCGGCGCTGGCAGGAGTGGCTGACCGAGCCGGGCACCGGCGGCTACGCCGAGATCCAGGCCGGGCTGGCCCGGACCCAGCTGGAGCACGTACGGCTGGACGCCGGGGCGGAGTTCAGCTGGCTGGAGGCGTACGGGCCGCTGTCGGCGGAACCCTCGGCGGTGCACGGCGCCGACTGGGCGGCGGCGCGCGGGGCCGCCTCGGCGGCGCTGGACGCCGTGCTGCCGGCCGGGACCCTGGACGCGGCGTACAAGGCGTGGCGCGGGCACGCCGACACCGAACCGGCGGAGCGGCTGGCGGACGGCTCGGGCTGGGGCGCGCTGGAGGTGCTGTGCGGGGGCCTGG
The DNA here is from genome assembly GCF_040651895.1 of Streptomyces sp. NPDC048352. Lineage (NCBI taxonomy): Bacteria > Bacillati > Actinomycetota > Actinomycetes > Kitasatosporales > Streptomycetaceae > Streptomyces > Streptomyces sp. NPDC048352. Next base: position 12,243 of record NZ_JBEZKZ010000075.1, on the reverse strand, counting down.
CCCTGCCGGGCACCCCGTTCCCGGAGTCCACCCTGGAGGAGGCGCAGGAGCCCTGGCTGGCGCTGTGGCGCACCGGCGTGTTCCCCGCCCCGGACGCGGCCGCCCCGCCCGGCCCGAGCCTGGTCGCCGCGCACTGGCGGGACATGCTGGAGACCGCCCCGGCGGACCCGCTGACCGAGTACCACCTGGGCGTGGCCCAGTGGCACGCCGGTGACGTGGCCCAGGCCGTACGCAGCTGGGAGCGCGGGCTGGCGCAGGCGCCGTCGCGCTGGCCGCTGCTGCGCTGCCTGGCGGCGGCCGACGCCCTCGCCGGGAACCGGGAGCGGGCCGCCGACCGCTACGCGGCGGCCTTCGAGGGCCTGGCGGACGAGAGCCGGGGCGGCGAAGCCTGGACGGCCGCCGAGTCCGCGCTGGGGCGGGAGGCCATGACCGCCCTGCTCGCGGCCGGGCGCCTCGCGGCTGCGCGGGCCGTGTGGGACCGGCTGCGGCCCTCGCTGCGCGAGCAGGGCCGCTTCCGGCTGCTGGCCGCCCGGCTGCTGGCGGCGGAGGGGCACGTCGGCGCGGCCCGGCGCGTCTTCGAGGACGGCTTCGAGATCGCCGACCTGCGGGAGGGCGAGGAGACCCTGTCCGAGGTGTGGGCCGCCCTCACGGACCGCCCGCTGCCCCCGGAGTACGACTTCCGCATGCGCCCCCCGCAGCCGTGACGGTCCCGCGGCCGGGGGAGTGTCGTCGTAGCGGCCCCACCGGCCGGGAGGACTGCGGCGGCGCGACCTACAAGCGGCACAGCAGTTCGCCGTTCAGGACCGAGAACCACGCGTCGGGGGCGGCGCCCCAGGCGTGCCAGGCGGCGGCGATGTCCGCCAGTCCCTCCGGGGTGGCGTGGCCGCCGCCCGTCGCGACGGAGGCGTAGGAGGAGGCGGTGGTACGGTCCGCCCACAGGGACGACCACCAGGCGACCTCCTCCGCCGTCGCGTAGCACCACGCCGTCGCCGAGGCCTCCACCTGCGTGAACCCCGCCTCCCGCGCCCACGACAGCAGCCTGCGCCCGGCGTCGGGCTCACCGCCGTTGGCCCGGGCCACCCGCCGGTACAGGCTCTGCCATTCCTCCAGGCCCGGCGTCCGCGGATACCAGGTCATCGCCGCGTAGTCGGCGTCGCGTACCGCCACGATCCCGCCGGGCCGGCACACCCGGCGCATCTCCCGCAGCGCCCGCACCGGGTCGCCGACGTGCTGCAGCACCTGGTGGGCGTGGACCACGTCGAAGGAGTCGTCGGGGAACTCCAGCGCGTGGACGTCCGCCTCGGCGAAGTCGACGGCACCGGACAGCCCGCGCTCCGCCGCGTACGCGCTCGCCTGGGCCAGGACGTCCGGCGCCGCGTCGACCGCCGTGACGCGGCCGCCCGGGGCGACCAGCTCCGCCAGGTCCGCCGTGATGGTGCCCGGGCCGCAGCCCACGTCCAGCACGTGCATGCCGGGACGCAGTTCGCCGATCAGATAGGCGGCCGAGTTGGCGGCGGTGCGCCAGCGGTGCGAGCGCAGCACGGACTCGTGATGGCCGTGGGTGTAGACGGCCGTCTCGCGGGCGTCGGGGGTGCGGTTCATGGCGGACTCCTCGTCGTCGGAATCGTCGAAGGCGTGATGATCACCGTAGGGGATCTGCTCGTACTTTGAGATATGCGTTTTGACATGTGGACAAGCCGCTTGGGGCGCAAGGGGATTGAGCGGGTCGGTGGCAGGGCAGAGCAGGGGCGAGGACAGTGGGCCCCAGGGGCGGCGCACCCGAGGTGAAGGACGGTGGGAGCCATGCCGCAGACGCTGCTGGAATGGCACGCCGCGGCGCTGCGGCTCTTCGGCGAGCGGGTGCGGGCCGTCGGGCCCGCCCAGTGGGACGAGCCCACCCCCTGTACCGAGTGGACCGTGCGGGACCTGGTCAACCACGTCACCGGCGAGCAGCTCTGGGTCCCGCCGCTGCTCACCGAGGGGCGCACGGTGGCGGAGGTCGGCGACGAGCTCTCCGGCGACCTGCTCGGCGAGGACCCGGCGGACGCCTGGGACCGCGCCGCGGCCGCCGGGCACGCCGCCTTCGCCGCGCCCGGCGCGCTGGAGCGGACGGTCGCGCTCTCCTACGGGCCGACGCGCGGGTCGGCGTACTGCTCGGAGCTGACGGCGGACTGCGTCGTGCACGCCTGGGACCTCTCGCGGGGCATCGGCGCCGAGGACCGGCTCCCCGACGACCTCGTCGAGTTCTCCCTCAAGGAGGTCATGCCGTACGCCGACAGCCTCGCCGCGAGCGGCATGTACGCGGAGCCGCTGGAGGTGCCGGCCGGCGCGGACGCGCAGACGCGGCTGCTGGCCCTGCTCGGCCGGAAGGGCTGAGGGGTTAACGCTGAGGGGTTAACGGGCGTACCGGTGTAAATAATCGTATAAAGGGCAGGTCGATCGGTGGCGACAGCGGAAGGCGGGCACGTGTCGGGGATGGCCGAGGGCATGACGCAAGGGCTGGCCGGAGCGTGGCACCGCCCGGCGCCGGAGGGGCGCGGCCCGGTCCGGTACGGTCCCCCCGCCCCCGAGCCCGGCCTGCCGGTCGTGCGGGAGCTGGCCTCCGTACTCGCCGCCGCGGCGGACCGCGCCGCCCCCGAGCCCCCCGGCGGCGGTGAGGCGGTCCGCGAGGCCGCCTGCCGGTACTGGGCCCGGCGCGGGCTCCCCACCACCCCCGAGAACGTGGCCGCCGGGCCCGGCGCGCCCGCCCTGCTGCTGGCGCTGCTCGGCGCGTACGGCGGCGACGTGCTGCTGCCCCGGCCGTGTCCCGCCTGGTGGACGCCGCAGGTCCGGCTGCTGGGACGGCGGGCCTACCACGTGCCCACCCCGGCGGAGTGCGGCGGCGTACCCGATCCGTACGCGCTGCTGGAGACCGTACGGAGGGTCCGCGCCGAAGGCGGCGACCCGCGCGTGCTGCTGCTCTCGGTGGCCGACGACCCGACGGCGACGGTGCCGCCGCCCGAGATGCTGCGCGAGGCCTGCGAGGCCGCCGAGGCCGCCGGGCTGTTCGTGGTCAGCGACGAGAGCTGGCGCGACACCGTCCACCGGCCGCACGACACACTGGTGCTCAGCCCCGCCGAGATGCTCCCCGACCGGGCTGCCGTCCTCGTCGACCTCTCCGGGGCGCTGCTGCCCGGCGGCTGGCCCGCCGCCGTGGTCCGCTTCCCCGGCACCCCCGGCGGCACCTGGCTGCGCGCCCGTACCCTCGACGTCCTCACCGCCACCGGCGCGCTCGTCGCCGGCCCCCTCGCGGTGGCCGCCGCGCACGCCCTCGACGAATCCGACGCCGTCGCCGGACGCGCCTACGCGGCCGCCGCCCTGCACGGCGCGGTCGCGGCCGCCGCCCACCGGGAGCTGCTGGCCGCGGGCGCCCTGGCCCGGCCCCCGCAGGCCGGCCGGCACCTGTACGCGGACCTCACGCCGCTGCGCGCGGGCCTGGCGCGGCACGGGGTCGCGGACGCGATGGAACTGGAGGACTGGCTCGGTGCCCGCCTGGGCACGCAGACACCCGGCGGGCAGCGGTTCGCCGACGAACTGGGCGCGCTGCGCGTGCGGTTGTCGACCGGCCCGCTGCTGGGGGCCAGCCCGCAGGAGCGGCTCGCCGCGCTGGGCGCCCGGGACCCGCTGACGCTGCCACAGGTCCGGGGCGCGCTCGACCGGCTCGGGTCGGTGCTCGCCGGGCTGGCCGACTGACCCCCGCGGCCCGGTCCAGCCGGCCGCCGCCGAACGGAGACTTCTCTATGAGGGACCAGCCGGACGCCCCCGTGACGACCGCCCCGCCGGCCACCGGCCCCGGGGGCGCCGCCCCCGCGCTGCCGGGCCACCCGGCCCGGCCCCCGCAGGCCCCCGGCGCACCCGCCGGCTCCCCGTCCGGCCCACCCCCCGGGCCCCCGCCCGCCGCCCCCGCCGCCGCCCGACCGCTCGGCGAACACCGGCTGTGGCCGCGGACGTTCGCGGACCGGCTGACCACCCCGCTGCCCGGTGTCCGCGCCTTCGCCCGGCTGGCCCGCGAGGGCGCCTTCCGGCCCGGCCCGGAAGGGCTGAGCGGCATCCCCGACCTGCCGTACGAGCCCGCGCCGCTGCCGCCCGCGCCCCCCGGCGCCGTGTCCGTCACCTGGGCCGGACACGCCAGCTGGGTGCTGCGCACCGGCGGCCTGACGGTGCTCACGGACCCCGTCTGGTCACGGCGGATCCTCGGCACGCCGGCCCGGGTGACCCCCGTCGGGGTGCGGTGGGAGGAACTGCCGCCCGTGGACGCGGTGGTGCTCAGCCACAACCACTACGACCACCTCGACGCCCCCACCCTCAAGCGGCTCCCGCGCGACACCGCCCTCTTCGTCCCGGCCGGGCTCGCCCGCTGGTGCCGCCGCCGGGGCTTCACCCGGGTGACCGAGCTCGACTGGTGGGAGTACGCCGAACTGGACGGCGTGCGCTTCGAGTTCGTGCCGGCGCACCACTGGTCCAAGCGCTCCCTGCTGGACACCTGCCGCACCCTGTGGGGCGGCTGGGTGCTCACCGACACGGCCCAGGACCGGAAGGTCTACTTCGCGGGGGACACCGGCTACGGCCACTGGTTCGGCGAGATAGGCCGCCGCCACCCCGGCATCGACCTCGCGCTCCTGCCGATCGGCGCCTACGCCCCGCGCTGGTGGCTGCGCGACGTGCACGCCGACCCGGAGGAGGCGGTGCAGGCCTGCCTGGACCTCGGGGCGCGCAGGATGGCCCCGATGCACTGGGCCACCTTCGTCCTGTCCGCGGAGCCGGTCATGGAGCCCCTGCACCGCGCCCGCGCCGCCTGGGCGCGCGCCGGCCTGCCCCGCGAGGACCTCTGGGACCTGCCCATCGGCGCCTCCCGCACCCTCGGCCCCGAGGAGCCCTAGACCGTGCCGCCGCAGTCCCTCCTGGCGTGGGCTGCTTCGACGGCACTCCCTAGGGCTCCCCGGGCCGGCGGGCCCTCGGCCTGGCGACCACGTGCATGCGCTCGCCCTGCTTCCCGAAGAGGCTGAGGATCTCCACGGGCCGTCCGTCCGCGCTGCCGAACCAGTGCGGGGTCCGGGTGTCCCACTCGGCGGCCTCGCCGGGGCCCAGCACCAGATCGTGCTCGGCCAGCACGAGCCGCAGCCGGCCGGTCAGCACGTACAGCCACTCGTAGCCCTCGTGCGTGCGCAGGTCCGGCTCGGCGCCCCGGTCCGGGATGACCATCTTGTACGCCTGGAGCGGGCCGAGGCCCTGCGTCAGCGCCACCGACGTCCCGCCGTGCGGCATCGCGCGGGGCGTCATCCGCACACGCGGATCACCCACCGGCGGCGCTCCGACCAGGTCGTCCAGGGCCACCCGGTAGGCGCGGGCGAGCGGCAGCAGCAGTTCCAGGCTCGGCCGCCGCCGCCCCGACTCCAGCCGGGACAGGGTGCTCTTGGAGATCCCGGTCTCCTCGGAGAGCGCGGCCAGGGTCAGGCCGCGCCGGTCCCGCAGCCGCCGGAGCCGGGGGCCGACCTCGTCGAGCACGGCGCGGTGCGGCGCCGGTTCGTCCGGGCAGACGTCCACGCGGGCGTCGTCGGCATCGTCCAGGCGGGCATCCATGCGGGCATTCCACCGCACCGTCCCGGAAACGGCAACAGCAGTTGCCGCGACGGGGCAGGTTCAGGGGCCCTGCTCCGGCAGGAAGCGGGCGGACTTCACGGCCAGTTGCCGCGCGAAGTAGTCCGCCGCGTCCGGCCGCATCCGGGCGAGCGCCACCATGCCGGTGATGATGACGTCGCACACCTCGTCGTGCACGTCGTCCCAGCTGTGCGACCGGCCCTTGCGGGGGTTGCTGCCCGTGGCGCCGATCACCGCCTGGGCCGCCTCGCCGAACTCCTCGCCGATCTTCAGCACTTGGATGACATGGCTCTGCGGAGGGCGCACCCCGCGCTCGGCGGCGGACGCGTCGAAGTGGGCGGCGAGCGCGCGGACGGTGTCCCAGGAAGCGGAGTTCACGGCCGGACCCTGCCCGGCCGCACCCGGCGCCACACCCCGGGTGCCGCGCTGATCATCAGCGCCAGGCCCACCGCCAGCACCACGCCCTTCCACGGCTCGGAGAAGAGCGAGCCGCCCAGGATCCCGATCAGCCCGTACGTCACCGCCCAGGCCAGGCAGGCCGGGCCGTCCCCCCGGGCGAACCGGCGCAGCGGCAGCCCGCCCAGCAGGCAGGCCAGCATCACCGGGATCCGGCCCGCCGGGACCAGCCGGGAGAGCACCAGCACCAGCACCCCGTGCTCCTCCAGCCGCACCCGCGCCCGCTCCAGCCGCTCCGGCGCGGCCCGCCCCCGCAGGGACTCCAGCCAGCGCGAGCCGCCCCGCGAACGCACCCCGCGCGAGCCCAGCCAGTACAGCGCGACGTCCCCGGCGAACGCGGCCAGCGCGGCCACCCCGATCACCAGCACCACCCCGAACGGCAAGGACCGGTGGTGGAAGGCCACCACCGCCGCCGAACTCACCAGCGCCCCCGTCGGGATCACCGGCACCAGCGCCCCCAGCGCCACCAGCACGAACAACGCCGGGTAGCCGACCGCCTGCTGGGTGGTCTCCGGCGGCACCCGGCCCACCACCACCTCCACCGCCTCCCGCCACGGCGTCACGGCAGCCGCACCCGCTCCCCGTGCGCGGGGACCCGTACCGTCACCTTCGGCACGAGCAGCCCCGCCCGCCGGGCGAACTCCCCGCCCGGCGCGTGGAACTCGTGCGGCCGCACCGCGTCCATGCCGATCGGCCAGTACGTCCCGTAGTGCACCGGCACCGCCGCCGCCGGCGCCAGCTCCGCCAGGGCCCGCGCCGCACGCTCCGCGTCCAGGTGCCCCGGCCCCAGGTACGGCCCCCAGCCCCCGACCGGCAGCAGCGCCACGTCCACCGGACCGACCTCCTCGGCCATCGCGTCGAACAGCCCGGTGTCCCCGGCGAAGTACGTCCGCGCCGCGCCCTCGACCACGTACCCCAGCGCCGGTGCCCGCTGCGGCCCGAACGGCAGCCGCCGCCCGTCGTGCCGCGCGCTCACCGCCCGGACCCGTACGCCCTCCCGGACGCGCACCTCCTCGCCGGGGACCACCTCCGTCACCGCCAGCCCCCGCGCCCGCGCGAGCCGCGCCAGCCCCGGCACCGCCCTGCGCGCGCCGCGCGGCACCACCAGCCGGGTGCCGGGCGCCAGCACGGCCAGCGACGGCAGGTGCAGGTGATCCGCATGCAGGTGCGAGACCAGCACGACCTCCGCCTCCGCCGCCTCCGGCGGGGGCACCGCCCCGCGCCGCCGCCGCAGATGCGCCAGCCGCCGGGCGAACAGCGGATCGGTCAGCACCCGCACCCCCGAGTCCCGCACCGTGCACGTGGCATGGCCCCACCAGGTGATCTCGACCTCCATCCCGCACCCCTTCCCCCCGCCCGCCGGGGCGTAACCCCGCGTCCGGGTCGGACCGGAACCCGACGGCCCCCTCCTCCCCGGGCCCGGATCGGAGTAGGGTCGGGCGCCATGGATGCGCTGCGCGTGGCCGCGATCGCCAGCCTGGCCCCGCTGGAGGAACTCGACGCCGACCCCTTCGCCGTGGACACCCGCAGCCAGCACGCCATGTGCGCGCGCTGGGCCGCCGGGCAGGGCTACGTGGTCACCCGGCACCTGCTCTTCTACGGGCTGCGGGCCGACCACTGCGGGCTGTGGCGCGACGTGGACGCCGGGCAGGTCGACCTGTTCGTCGCGCCCAACCATCGCGTCCTGGCCCGGGCGCTGCGCTCCGTCGAGGAGTTCACCGCCGAGTGCGAGCGGCGCGGCGTACGGCTGGAGACCGCCGGGCTCGACGAACCGGCGTACACCTCCGCCATGAAGGCCGAGGTGCACCGCAGACTGTCCATGCCGACCGCCGGCTACGACGGCACCTGACCGGCACCCGGCCGCCGCGCCCCGTACGCCCGTGCGCCACCCGTGCCGACCGGCCGCTTCCGCCGCCCTGTGCGACGCTGGCGGAGGGGACCGCGGGCCGGAAGCGCGGACCGGGGAGCGAGGCGGGTGCGGCGTGTGGCGACGGCGGTGGGGCTGGCGGGCCGCGGGCGGGGCCCTGGTACGGGTCGTGCTCGTCTGGGCGGTGTCCACGCTGACCATGCTCGTGCTGGCCGGGATCCTGCCCGACTTCCGCCTGCAGTCCGCCGACGGTGACAGCGTCACCCGCACCGGGCTGACCGCGGCCTGGGGCGCCGGCGCCTTCGGCCTGCTGAGCGCGCTGGTGTGGCCGGTCCTGGTCCGGGCCCTGCTGCTGGTGCCCGCGCTGGTCCTCGGGCTGCTCGTCTTCTTCCTCAACGGCTCGCTGCTGCTGATGGCCCTGAGCCTGATCCCCGACGGGCGGGGCGCTGCGGCCGCACCCGAGACGGCGGTGGTCGTCGCCGCCGTGATGTCCGCGGTGGCCTCGGCCACCTCCACCGCGCTCGCGGTGCGCGACGACGAGGCGTACCGGCGCCGGCTGTACCGGCTCGCCGACCGGCGCCGCCGCCGCTTCGGGGCGCCCCCGGGCGGCAGCCCCGGGCTGGTCTTCCTCCAGCTCGACGGCGTCGGGTACGAGGTGCTGCGCCGGGCGGCGGCCGACGGGCTGATGCCGACGGCGGCCGCCTGGCTGGAACGCAGCCACCGCATGACGCCCTGGCACACGGACTGGTCCAGCCAGACGGGCGCCAGCCAGCTCGCCATCCTGCACGGCTCCAACTTCGACGTCCCGGCCTTCCGCTGGTACGACAAGGACACCGGCGAGGTGATGGTCTGCAACCGGCCCACCAGCGCCGCCGAACTCCAGCGCCGGGCCGTCGAGCGGACCCGGGACGGCGGCCTGCTCACCCTGGACGGCGCCAGCCGGGGCAACCTGTTCAGCGGGGGCGCCGACCAGCTGGCGCTGGTGCTGTCCGTCTCGGCCCGGCGGGGCCGCGCCAACCGCTCCCGGGCGGGGTACTTCGCGTACTTCTCCGACCCGGCCAACGCGGTGCGCACCGCACTGTCCTTCGTCGCCGAGGTGTGCCGGGAGATCGGCCAGTCGCTGCGGTCGCGGCTGCGGGCGGAGCACCCCCGGGTGGGGCGCGGCGGTCTGTACCCGCTGATCAGGGCCTTCGCGACGGTGGTCGAGCGGGACGTGGTGGTCGCCGCGGTGATCGGGGACGTGCTCGCGGGCCGCGCCGCCGTCTACGCCGACCTGGTCGCCTACGACGAGGTCGCGCACCACTCGGGCCCGCACGGCCGGGACACCGACCGGGTGCTGGCCCGGCTCGACCGGAGCCTCGCGCTGATCGCCCGGGTCGCCGAGCACGCCCCCCGGGAGTACCGCTTCGTGCTGCTGTCGGACCACGGCCAGAGTCCCGGGGAGACGTTCCTCGGCCGGTACGGCCTCGGCCTGGAGGACCTGGTCCGGGCGGGCTGCGGGCTGCCCGTCTCCCGCCGGGCCGGCCGCACCCGCAGCGGCGCCGAGGCCCGCGCGGCGGTACTGGCCGCCCTGCACCGGCCCGTGGAGGAGGAGGGGGAGGAGGCCCGCCCGGGGCCGGGCCCCGACCCGGTGGTGCTGGCCTCGGGCAACCTCGGGCTGATCTCCTTCCCCGACCTGCCGGGGCGGGCGTCCCGGGAGCGGATCGAGCGGGCGCACCCCGCCCTGCTGCCCACCCTGGCCAACCACCCGGGGGTGGGCTTCCTGCTGGTCGACGGGGAGGTGCTGGGCCCCGGCGGGGCGGTCGCGCGGCTGGACGTGCCGGGGGAGGCGGAGGAGCTGCTGGCCGCCTTCGGCCCGGGCGCGGCGCGGGCGGTCCGCCGGGCGGACTCCTTCCCGCACGTGGCCGACGTCATGGTCAACTCGGCGTACGACCCGGCGACCGGCGCCGTGCACGCCTTCGAGGAGCAGATCGGCTCGCACGGCGGCCTGGGCGGGGAGCAGACCCGCCCCTTCCTGATGTGGCCGACGGTGCTGTCGGAGCCGGGACCGGAGCCGGTGGGCGCCGAAGCCGTGCACGCGGTGCTGCGCCGCTGGCTCCGCGAGGCGGACGGCCCGCAGGTCCCGCTGGCCGGGCAGCGTGCGGCGGAACCCGCCGGGCAGCCCCCGGCGGCCGGTGGCGCCCGCCCCGCCCACGCCCTGCGGGAGGATCACCGGCCCAGGGGCGAAACGGATGGAATCCTTCCTTCCGCAGAGGTCCCGGCGCCGGACGAAACACGGTGATTTGGCGCGCTCTGCGCGGTGGTCAACCATGGGTCGACCTGCCCACCATGTGAGACATTCCGAGGCGCACCACCGATGACCAGCACCGCAGCCCCGCCCGCCGAGGCCACCGCAGCCCCGCAGGCCCCCCGCCAGGGGGACCGGCACGCCCGCCGCTTCAGCCTTCCGGTCGCCGTCTGCCTGGTCATGGGGAACATCATCGGCGGCGGGATCTTCCTGCTCCCCGCCTCCGTAGCCCCCTTCGGCACCATCAGCCTCCTCGCCTTCGCCGTCCTGACCCTCGGCGCGATCGCCCTCGCCCTCGTCTTCGGCCGGCTCGCCGAACGCCACCCGCAGACCGGCGGGCCCTACGTGTACGTGCGCGCCGCCTTCGGCGACTTCGCCGGCTTCCTCGCCGCGTACAGCTACTGGATCACCGCCTGGGTCTCGAACGCCGCCCTCGCCGTGGCCTCGGTGGGCTACCTCGCGGTGCTCTTCCCGGCCGTCGGCGAGCACCGGTGGTCCATGTGCCTGGCCGCCCTGGCCGTGCAGTGGCTGCCCGCCCTCGCCAACCTGGCCGGCACCCGGTACGTGGGCGCGGTCCAGCTGGTCGCGACCGTCCTGAAGCTGGTCCCCCTGCTGCTCGTCGCCGTGGGCGGCCTGTTCTTCTTCGACCCCGCGAACCTCGGCCCGTTCCAGGCCACCGGCCAGAGCCCGGTCGGCGCGGTCTCCGCGTCCGCCGCGATCCTGCTCTTCAGCTACCTCGGCGTCGAGTCCGCGGCCGTCAGCGCGGGCGAGGTCCGCGACCCCGCCCGCAACGTCGGCCGGGCCACCGTCCTCGGCACCGTCGGCGCGGCCACCGTGTACCTGCTCGGCACCCTGTCCGTCTTCGGCCTGGTCGCCCACGAGAAGCTGGTCTCCTCCCAGGCCCCCTTCACGGACGCCGTCAACGCCGTCTTCGGCGGCACCTGGGGCGGCACCCTCGTCGCCGGGGCGGCCGTGGTCTCGATGGCCGGCGCCCTCAACGGCTGGACCCTGCTCAGCGCGCAGATCCCGTACGCGGCCGCCAAGGACGGGCTCTTCCCGAAGGCCTTCGAGAGGAAGGAACGCGGGGTCCCGGTGGTCGGCGTCCTCGTCACGGCCGTCCTGGCCTCCTGCCTGACCGTCTACAACGCCGCGGCTCCCGGCCCCGGCGCGGGCTCGGCAGGGGTCTTCGAGGTCCTGGTCCTGGTCACCACCTTCACCGCGACCGTGCCCTACCTGCTCTCCACGGCCGCGCAGCTGTACTTCCTGGCCTCGGGCCGGCCGGAGCGGGTGCGGCGCGGGCGGCTGGTGCGCGACGCCGTCGTCGCCGGGCTGGCCTTCGCGTTCTCGATGTGGCTGGTCGCCGGATCGGGCTACGCGGCCGTCTACCAGGGCGTGCTGTTCCTCTTCGCGGGCGTCCCGGTGTACGCCGTGATGGCCGCCCGCAAGCGCCGCGCGGCTGTTCCGCCCGCGGAGTAGTTTGGAGGGAAAGGCCGGCCAGGGGGGCGCTGGGGGTCGCCATGTCCGCGATCAGCAAGAGCATCGACATCGACCGCAGGCCCGAGGACGTCTTCGCCTACGTGACGGACCCCCGGCACCTGCCGGAGTGGCAGGACAGCGCCCTGTCCGCCCTGCCCCTGGGCGACCTGCCGGTCCATGCCGGCTCGCGGGTCCTCGTCACCCGCCGGATCGGCAGGCGCAGGGTCCCGGCCACCGTGGAGTACACCGAGGTCGACCCGCCGCGGAGCTGGCACCTGCACGGCGTCGACGGGCCGGTCCGGCCGGACGTACGGGGCCGGATCGAGCCCCTGGACGACGGGACCCGCTCGCGCGTCACGCTCTCCGTCGACTTCGAGGGCCACGGCCTGGGCAGGGGCCTCGTGCCCCTCGTGGTCAAGTCCCTGGTCCGCAAGGAGATGCCCCGCAGCGAGGAGAAGCTCAAGCACCTGCTCGAGCACTGAGGAGCCCCGGGATACCGCGAGACCCGCGGGCCCGCGCC
>NZ_JBEZKZ010000074.1:0-36866 GCF_040651895.1 Streptomyces sp. NPDC048352 | reverse complement strand
GCCCCCCGCCGGGGGCCGCGGCCCCGCGGCGCGGGCTGCTCCCCCCCCCCCCCTTCCCCCGTTCCCCCGGGGGCCGCCCCGGCCCCCTGGGGGCTCCGCCCCCAGACCCTCGCGCCTCAAATGCCGGCGGGGCTGGGTTGGGCTGCGGACCCCGGGCCTCCGCGCTGCACACGCCGGCGGGGCTGGGTTGGGCTCCGCCCCCAGACCCCCGCGCCTCAAACGCCGGCGGGGCTGGGTTGGGCTGCGCTCACCGGGCCCCCGCGCCGGACAGCTGGGCTCGGTTGTGGCCGGACGCGGGTGTCGCCCGTCGTCGGCGGGGCCGGGTACTTCCGGCCTGTCGGAGGGGGACGGGGGACGGGGGCCGGGCGGGCAGGGGATGGGGCCGGGCAGTGGTGGCAGGTGGGGAGGCCGCTTGCGGCGAACCGTGCGAGCGGCGCGGCGAGCGCATCGGCCGGCCGGGGAACCGGACAACTGCCGTCCGCTGCCGGGCGACGCGGGCCGTCACGCCGCGGCGGGCCCGCTGATGGGCGGCGTGGGGCCGCGGCCGCGCTCGGCGGATCCGGCCAGGGGCACGGGCCGCGACGGCGTTGGCCGTATCCCGTCCTCCCCGCCCCCGCGGCAGCGTGATGGCATGTGCACGCCCAACCCCCTGCACGCCCAACCCCGTGCTCGTCCGCACGAATGGAGAACCGCAATGCCGCTCCGCAGAACGGCCGTCGGCGCCGCCGTCGCCGCAGCGACGGCCCTCGCCGTGCCCGCCCCCGCCCAGGCCGACACCCCCTCCGTCCCGCCGCCCGGCCGCATCACCGTCGACGTCGTCGGCGTCAACGGCTCCGGCTGCCCCCAGGGCACCGCGGACGTCGCCGCAGCCTCCGACAACACCGCGTTCACCGTCACCTACAGCAACTACCTCGCGCAGACGGGAGCCGGCTCCGGCGGCACCGAGTTCCGCAAGAACTGCCAGCTGGCCCTGCGCATCCACGTCCCCCAGGGGTTCACGTACGCCATCGCCCGCGCCGACTACCGCGGCTTCGCCCACCTCCAGCGCGGCGCCTACGGCCAGGAGCGGGCGAACTACTACTTCCAGGGCGCCGCCCAGACGGCCCGTACCACCCACCAGTTCAACGGTCCCGTCACCGACAACTGGCAGGCCGCCGACCGGACCGAGTACGCCGACCTGGTCTGGGCCCCCTGCGGCGAGGAGCGCAACCTCAACGTCAACACCGAACTGCGGGTCTACGCGGGCACGTCGAGCCCGCAGGCGCTGAGCTTCATGAGCATGGACTCGACCGACGGGAGCGTCAGCACCGTCTACCACTTCGAGTGGAAGGAATGTCCCGCCGCGTGACGCCGACGCGTGCGCGCGGGAAATCGACCCCACGGTCAGGAGTGACAACGATGTCTCGTCCCCCGTTCCGCCCCCTGCTCATAGGCGCCGCAGCCGCCGCCCTCATCGGCGCCTCGACGCCCGCCGTCGCCGCCGCCCCGATCACCGTCCCACCCGACAAGATCGTGATCGAGCTCGCCACCGTCAACGGCTCCGGCTGCCGCGAAGGCACCGCCGAGGTGGCCGTCGCCCCCGACAACACCGCCTTCACCGTCACCTACAGCGACTACCTCGCCCAGGTCGGCCCCGGCGCCCCGCCGACCGCCTTCCGCAAGAACTGCCAGCTCAACCTCCGCGTCCACGTGCCGTCCGGCTTCACCTACGCCATCGTGCAGGCCGATTACCGCGGCTTCGCCTTCCTCCAGCCCGGCGCGTCCGGCCAGGAAAGGGCGAGCTACTACTTCCAGGGGATGCCGCAGACGTCCCAGCGGACCCACCAGTTCACCGGCCCGCTCAACGACAACTGGCAGACGAGCGACAAGACCGAGTACGCCGACCTGGTCTGGGCCCCCTGCGGGGAGAAGCGCAACTTCAACATCAACACCGAACTGCGGGTGAACGCCGGCACCTCCAACCCGCAGACGTCCACGAGCTTCATGGCCATGGACTCCACGGACGCCAGCGTCAGCACCCTCTACCACCTCGCCTGGCAGGTCTGCCCCGGCGGCCCGAAGCAGGACCCGCATTCCTAGGAGGAGGGGGAGGGAGACCGAGGCGGGCCGGGGCCCCTGAGGTCCCGGCCCGCCTCCGAGAACGGCTCCGGGCCCGGCCCCCTGGCGAGGGGTCGGGCCCGGAGGCTCACTCGTGCGCTGGGATATGACTACCCGCTACATCCCCCCGCTGAACCGCAGCCGGCCCCTCATGTTCTCCCTCGTGACCCCGGCACCGCCGCCGAGCCGGGAGCCACAGCCGCGGGCGGTTGACGGAGCCGTGTGTTCCACTGCCGCGCCCCGGGCACTACGCAGGGGACGACGTGACGGGGGTGGAGCATGCGCCGGGAAAACTGGTCCACGATCAGTTCCGTGCTGACCTGGGGGGTGTGGGGGGTGCTGGGCTGGATCCTGCTGGATCCGGACCTGCGGGGCGTCCAGGAGGGACTCGGCTGGTGGATGACCGCCATAGCCCTGGCTCCCCTGCTGGTCACCGGCGTGCTCATAGTCCTCTGTGACGCGCCCGGGGAGGCCGGTGACGACGACGGCTCCGACGAGGTGCACTGGACTCACGGATCACAGGGCTGCGGCAGCATGCACGGAGGGTGCGGGGGCTGAGACGGCGGCCGCCGGGCGGGCGGCCGCCGAGGGGTGCCCGGTCAGGACAGCTTGCCGCCGTAGTCGGGCAGCTTGACGGTGCGTTCGGCGTGGCCGCCGACGAGGTCGCTCTCGTTGTTCCCGATGTTCGCGATGATCGTGTAGCCGCGGGCCTCGATCTCCGCCCGCTTGGCCGTCTTGTACGCGCTGACCTGCTCGAACAGCGCCGGCAGGTCCCGTACGTACAGCCCGCTGACCGGGTAGCCGACCGACTTCAGGTTGCGCTCGGTCAGCGAGTACACGATCCCGGGGCGGGCGGTGACGAAGAAGATGGCCACCCCGCGGTCGTTCGCGTACCGGGTCAGCGCGCGGACCTTCTCGATCGCGGGCGTCGGGAACGTCCAGAACCAGTGGAAGTCCGTCTCCAGTGACGAGTTGTCGATGTCGAGGACGATCGCGGGCCTCTCGCCGGCGGGGGACGCGGCGATGCGCTGCTCGATGGCGGGACGGGCGGCGTCGATGACGGCGGCCACGTCGCGCTGCCAGGCGGTGTAGTCGATGCCGAGGATCGCCGCGTTGCCGCCGGGGGCGGAGGAGGCGGCCGGCACCGGGGCCGGTGCCGTGGTGGCCGCGGCGGCGCCGGTCGGCAGCAGGGTCACCACGGCTGCCGCGGCGGCCACTGCGGCGGCGGCAGTACGGGAGGGGCGGGTGCGGGGGGTGCGGCGCATGGGGGGCGCTCCTCGGTCACGGATTGGCATGTACGTGACCAGAGTTGGCCAGAACCGCACCCCTGTCTACTGGCCGGTAGGAAACTTTTCGCGACCGTCCGGTGAATGGCGTTTCGCCCCCTCGCCGAAAGCGCCGGAAGGTGTCCGAAAACACGTTCTTGTTGGTGCCCGTCCCGCGGATGTGTCATGGACTCGTCATTCATCCCGATGGCACGCACAGCCCAACCCCCCACGAAAGGCAGTGTGTTGACCGTGACCACCCTTGGCAGACTCATCAAGCGCACCCTCGCCGTCGGCGCCGTCACCCTCGCCGCCGTCAGCCTCCAGCCCGCCGGCGCCAACGCCGCCCCCACCCCCGTCGTCGGCGGAACCCGCGCCGCGCAGGGGGAGTTCCCCTTCATGGTCCGCCTCTCCATGGGCTGCGGCGGAGCCCTCTACACCCAGCAGATCGTGCTCACCGCCGCCCACTGCGTCAGCGGCTCCGGCAACAACACCTCCATCACCGCCACCGCCGGCGTCGTCGACCTCAACAGCTCCGCCGCCACCAAGGTCAGGTCCACCAAGGTGCTCCAGGCCCCCGGCTACAACGGCAAGGGCAAGGACTGGGCCCTGATCAAGCTCGCCAAGCCCGTCAACCTGCCCACCCTCAAGATCGCCGACACCAAGGCGTACGACAACGGCACCTTCACCGTCGCCGGCTGGGGCGCCGCCCGCGAAGGCGGCAGCCAGCAGCGCTACCTCCTCAAGGCCCAGGTCCCCTTCGTCTCCGACGCCTCCTGCCAGAGCTCCTACGGCAACGAGCTCGTCCCGGCCGAGGAGATCTGCGCCGGCTACGCCCAGGGCGGGGTCGACACCTGCCAGGGCGACTCCGGCGGCCCCATGTTCCGCCGCGACAACACCAACGCCTGGATCCAGGTCGGCATCGTCAGCTGGGGCGAGGGCTGCGCCCGGGCCGGCTACCCCGGCGTGTACACCGAGGTCTCCACCTTCGCCGCCGACATCAAGGCGGCGGCGGCCACCCTGTAACCCTCCTCCTCCCCGTCCTCGCCGCCGGACCCCCACCCGCGCCGGCCGCGAGGACGGGGCACGGCGGCCCGCACCGCCCCACCGGTTGCGGGCCGCAGCCCGCGCGGGTCCCATGGGAGGGATCCAGCGGCAGCGGCGGGCGACAGTGGGGCAGGCGGCGCATGACGATCAGAGTGGTCATCGCGGACGACCAGGACATGGTCAGGGCCGGATTCCGGATGATCCTCGAAAGCCAGTCCGACATAGAGGTCGTCGCGGACGTCGCCGACGGCGAAGCGGCCCTCGCCGCGGTCGCCGAGCACCGCCCCGACGTCCTCCTCCTCGACATCCGCATGCCGAAGCTCGACGGACTGGAAGTCACCCGCCGGCTCTGCGGACACGGCGGCCGGGGCCCAGACGACGGCCAGGGCGGGCCCGACGGGCACAGCGGGCCGGACGCCCCGCACATCGTCATCGTCACCACCTTCGACCTCGACGAATACGTCCACGCGGCCCTGCACGGCGGCGCGTCCGGCTTCCTCCTCAAGGACGCGAGCCCGGCCATGCTCGTCGAAGCCGTCCGGGCGGCCGCCGTCGGCGACTCCCTCGTCTCACCCGCCATCACCGTGCGGCTGCTGCGCGACATGGCCCCCCGCCTCCCCGCCGCCCACCCGGCCCGCCGCCCCGCCGAACCCCTCACCGAGCGGGAACGGGACGTCGTACGCCGCCTCGCGCGGGGGCTGACCAACGCCGAGATCGCCGGCGAGCTCTACGTGTCCCTGTCCACCGTCAAGACCCACCTGGCCAACGTCCAGGCCAAACTGGACGCCCGCAACCGCGTCGAGATCGCGGCCTGGGCCTGGGAGAGCGGCCTCGCCGCCACCCCGGCCTGAGGGGAGGACCGCGACGGGGGTCGGCCTGCGCACCCTGCCCCTCCGGGGCCTCTCTTCCGGACCACCGCGGGCCCGCGTCTCACGGACCGGCTGGCCGAGGTACCCGCGGCGCCCGCCACGTATTCTCGGGAACCATGAACAACAGCGACATCGACGAGATCGACGAGAACGTCACCGCCGAACTGTCCCGCCTGCGCGACAGCATCGACAACATCGACGCGGCCGTGGTCCACATGCTCGCCGAGCGCTTCAAGTGCACCCAGCAGGTCGGCCACCTCAAGGCCAAGCACCACCTGCCGCCGGCCGACCCGGGCCGCGAGGCCAGCCAGATCGCCCGCCTGCGCCAGCTCGCCGAGAACGCCAAGCTCGACCCGGCCTTCGCCGAGAAGCTCCTCAACTTCATCATCGCCGAAGTCATCCGCCACCACGAGACCATCGCCGCCGGCGAAGAGTAGAGCCCCGCCCGCCGTGACCCTGGGGCCCCGCGCCGCCTTCCGGCAGCATGGGCCCCATGTCCGCACTGACGCGCAACGAAGCGCAGCTCCGAGCACAGCTCCTCGACGTCCACAGCTACGTCGTCGGCCTCGACCTCACCACCGGCGACGAAACCTTCGAGTCCGCCACCGTCATCGAGTTCACCGCCCGCGCCGCCGCGGACACCTTCGTCGAACTGAAACCGGACGAGCTGCGCTCCGCCACCCTCGACGGCCACCCCCTCGACCCCGCCACCCTCACCGGCAGCCGCCTCCCCCTCACCGGCCTCACCCCCGGCCGCCACGAGCTGCGCATCGACGCCCGCATGCGCTACTCCCGCACCGGCGAGGGACTGCACCGCTTCACCGACCCCGCCGACGGGGAGACGTACGTCTACTCCCAGATGTTCATGGACGACGTCCAGCGCGTCTTCCCCGCCTTCGACCAGCCCGACCTGAAGGCCGTCTTCCGGTTCACCGTCACCGCCCCCGCGCACTGGACCGTCCTCACCAACGGCATCGCCACCCGCTCCGAAGACCGCGCCGGCGACGGCGCCGGCATCTGGCGGTCCGCCCCCACCCCCCTCATCTCCACCTACCTCGCCGCCGTCGCCGCAGGCCCCTGGCACAGCGTCACCACCGAACACGCCGGACTGCCCTTCGGCATCCACTGCCGCGCCTCCCTCGCCCCCCACCTCGACGCCGACGCCGACGAGATCCTCTCCCTCACCACCGCCTGCTTCGACCGGTACCACGAGAAGTTCACCGAGCCCTACCCCTTCGACTCCTACGACCAGGCCTTCGTCCCCGAGTTCAACGCCGGCGCCATGGAGAACCCCGGCCTGGTCACCTTCCGCGACGAATTCGTCTTCCGCTCCGCCGTCACCGACACCGAACGCCAGCGCCGCGCCATGGTCATCGCCCACGAAATGGCCCACATGTGGTTCGGCGACCTCGTCACCCTCGCCTGGTTCGACGACATCTGGCTCAACGAGTCCTTCGCCGAGTACATGGGCTACCAGACCCTCACCGAAGCCACCCGCTTCACCGGCACCTGGACCGAGTTCGGCATGGAACGCAAGCCCTGGGGCTACGCCGCCGACCAGCGGCCCTCCACCCACCCCGTCGCCCCCGGCCCCGACGACGTCCCCGACACCGCCTCCGCCCTCCTCAACTTCGACGGCATCTCCTACGCCAAGGGCGCCTCAGCCCTGCGCCAGCTCGTCGCCTGGCTCGGCGAGAAGGACTTCCTCGCCGGCATCAACACCCACTTCACCCGCCACAAGTTCGCCAACGCCTCCCTCGCCGACTTCGTCGACTCCCTCGCCGCCCACACCGACCGCGACGTCCACACCTGGGCCGAGACCTGGCTGCGCACCACCGGCACCGACACCCTCATCCCCCGCCTCCACGAAAGCGCCGACGGCTGGACCCTCACCGTCGACCGCCACGGCAGCCGCCCCCACCACATCGCCGTCGGCACCTACGCGACCACCCCCGACGGCGGCCTCGAACGCACCGAACTCCTCGACCTCGACGTCCCCACCGACGAGGTCCTCTCCGCCGCCGGCCCCCGCCCCGACCTCCTCGTCCTCAACGACGGCGACCTCGGCTACGCCAAGATCCGCCTCGACGAAACCTCCCTCGAAACCGCCCTCCGCGGCCTCTCCCGCATCCCCGACCCCCTCACCCGCGCCGTCGTCTGGGGCTCCCTGCGCGACATGGTCCGCGACGGCGAACTCGACCCCTTCGACTACCTCCACACCCTCGACGCCCACATCCCCGAGGAATCCGACCTCGCCGTCGTCCAAGGCGTCCTCGGCTTCGCCCGCACCCAGATCGCCGACCGCTACGTCGCCCCCGCCGACCGCGACACCGCCCTCGGCCTCATCACCTCCGCCACCCGCGCCCTCCTGCGCCGCACCGAGGACGGCACCGACCCCGGCCTGCGGCTCGCCGCCGTACGCGCCCTCATCGACAGCGCCACCCAGCCTGACACCATCGCCGCCTGGCTCGCCGACGGCACCGTCACCGGCGGCCCCGAACTCGACCCCGAACTGCGCTGGAGCATCCTCGCCCGCCTCGCCGTACTCGGCGCCGCCGACGAAACCGCCATCGACACCGCCCTGGCCGCCGACCCCAGCGCCACCGGCCGGCAGGGCGCCGCCCGCTGCCGCGCCGCCCTGCCCACCCCGCAGGCCAAGGCCGCCGCCTGGCAGCGCCTCTTCCACGACGACACCCTCTCCAACCACCTCTTCACCGCCACCGCCCAGGGCTTCTGGCAGCCCGAGCAGAGCGACCTCGTACGGGACTACGTACCGCGCTACTACCCCGACGCCGTCGCCCTCGCCGCCCGCCGCGGCCCCGCCATCGCCGAGGCCGCCGGCCGCTGGGCCTTCCCCGCCCACGCCATCGACGAGGCCCACCTGCAGAGCGGCCACCACTGCCTGGAGGACCCCGAGATCCTCCCGATGCTGCGCCGCGCCCTCGTCGACCAGCTCGACGACCTCGCCCGCGCCCTGCGCGTCCGCGGCGCCTGACCCCGCCGTCGGGCGGCCACCGCAGCACCCCCGGCCGCCCGACGGGCCCAGCCGCGTACCCTTTGTCCCGTGCCACCCTCCCGCCTGCATCGCGTCGCCGTTCTCGTGCTCGAGGGGGCCAAACCGCTCGACGTCGGCATCCCCGCCCAGGTCTTCACGACCCGCGCGAGCATGCCGTACGAAGTCCGGGTGTGCGGCGCCGCACCCGGCCTCGTCACCGGCGGCGACGGACTCTCCTACTACGTCACCCACGGCCTCGAAGCCCTCGCCTGGGCCGACATCGTCTTCGTCCCCGGCTACCGCCACCCCGACCGCGACGACCCGCCCCAGCCCGTCCTCGACGCCCTCACCGCCGCCCACCGGCGCGGCGCACGCCTCGCCGCCATCTCCACGGGCGCCTTCGCCCTCGCCGCGACCGGCCTCCTCGACGGCAGACGGGCCACCACCCACTGGCACTACGCCCGCGCCCTCGCAGCCAAACACCCCCTCGTCCACGTCGACGAGAACGTCCTCTTCGTCGACGAGGGCAGCGTCCTCACCTCCGCCGGCGCCGCCTCCGGCATCGACCTGTGCCTGCACGTCCTGCGCCGCGACCTCGGCATCGCCGCCTCCAACCACGCCGCCCGCCGCCTGGTCGCGGCCCCCTACCGCAGCGGCGGCCAGGCCCAGTACGTACCGCGCAGCGTGCCCGAACCCCTCGGCGAACGCTTCGCCGCCACCCGCGAATGGGCACTGCACCGCCTGGGTGAACCCCTCACCCTCGAAACCCTCGCCCAGCACGCCGCCGTCTCCCCCCGCACGTTCTCCCGGCGCTTCGTCGAGGACACCGGATACACCCCCATGCAGTGGGTCATGCGGGCCCGGATCGACCTCGCCCGCGAACTGCTGGAACGCTCCGGACGCAGCGTCGAGCAGATCGCCGCCGACGTCGGCCTCGGCACCGGCGCCAACCTGCGCCTGCACTTCCAGCGCATCCTCGACACCACCCCCACCGAATACCGCCGCACCTTCACCCACGGCCAATGACCAGGGACACGGCCGCTGACACGGATGGCGAGATCCTTTTGAACAGTGGCGATCGCGCCCCTGTCACCTCCGGACGCGGCGAGCGAACCTGATGGCGCGAACAGAAGGGACACAGCACACATGACTCGCATCGCCATCAACGGATTCGGCCGCATCGGACGCAACGTGCTGCGCGCGCTCCTCGAACGCGACAGCGACCTCGAGGTCGTCGCGGTCAACGACCTCACCGAGCCCGCCACCCTCGCCCGGCTGCTCGCCTACGACACCACCTCCGGCCGGCTCGGCCGCCCGGTGACCGTCGACGGCAACACCCTCGTCGTCGACGGCCGCCGCATCGCGGTCCTCGCCGAACGCGAACCGCAGCAGCTGCCCTGGGCCGAGCTCGGCGTCGACATCGTCCTCGAAGCCACCGGCCGCTTCACCTCGGCCGAGGCCGCCCGCGGCCACATCAAGGCGGGCGCCCGCAAGGTCCTCGTCAGCGCCCCCTCCGACGGCGCCGACGTCACCCTCGCGTACGGGGTCAACAGCGACGCCTACGACCCCGACCTGCACACGATCGTCTCGAACGCCTCCTGCACCACCAACGCGCTCGCGCCGCTGGCCGCCGTACTCGACGACCTCGCCGGCATCGAACACGGCTTCATGACCACCGTGCACGCCTACACGCAGGAGCAGAACCTGCAGGACGGCCCGCACCGCGACCCCCGCCGCGCCCGCGCCGCCGCCGTCAACATCGTGCCCACCTCGACGGGCGCGGCGAAGGCCATCGGCCTCGTCCTGCCGCAGCTCGACGGGAAGCTGTCGGGCGACTCGATCCGCGTACCGGTACCGGTCGGCTCCATCGTCGAACTCAACACCACCGTCGCCCGCGACGTGACGCGCGAGGACGTCCTGGCCGCCTACCGCGCGGCGGCCGAGGGCCCGCTGGCCGGAGTGCTCGAGTACTCGGACGACCCGCTGGTGTCCTCCGACATCACCGGCAACCCCGCCTCCTCGATCTTCGACTCCGCACTCACCCGCGTCGAGGGCCGCCACATCAAGGTCGTCGCCTGGTACGACAACGAGTGGGGCTTCTCGAACCGCGTGATCGACACCCTCACCCTCCTCGCCACCCGCTGACCCCCCGCCGGGACGCACCCGGCCCCCGTACGAGCGCCGCAGTTGGTTCTGACCTGGCAACTGCGGCGCTCACCCATGCCCGCACGCCCCCCATCGGTGCCTCAAAGAAGGAAGGACAAACCCCGGCGGTTACCCCATTCGGGTCGGATCGTTGTACCGGACGGGTGTCACACCACCCCCGGCACCCGACGCCCGCCCCGGAGGACCCATGACCGAGTCCGCGCCCGCCCCCGCGCCCCCGCTCGCCGGCGGCCGCCACGGCGCCGACGCCCTGCGGCCCCTCCTCGCCACCGTCCTCACCGCCCTGCGCACCGGAGCCGACGAACGCCGCGGCCCGCTCCCCGCAGGCGGCCCGGCCGCCGTCACCGCCCGCGTCCACACCGCCCTCGGCGACGGCGGCGTACTCCCCGCCCGCGGAACCGGCGACCACGAAGCCCTCCGCACCCTCGTCCACACCCTCGCCGCCGGCGCCGCCGACCCCGCCCACCCCCGGTGCGCCGCCCACCTGCACTGCCCCCCGCTCGCCGTCGCGGCCGCCGCCGACCTCGCCGTCAGCGCCCTCAACCCCTCCCTCGACTCCTGGGACCAGGCCCCCGCGGCCTCCGCCATCGAGGCCCTCCTCACCCGCACCCTCGCCGCCGAGTACTACGACACCCCCCACCCCGACGCCCTCCTCACCACCGGCGGCACCGAGGCCAACCAACTCGCCCTCCTCCTCGCCCGCGAACGCCACGGCCCCCACCTCCGCGTCCTGCACGGAGCCAACGCCCACCACTCCGTGCCCCGCGCCGCCTGGCTCCTCGGCCTGCCCCCCACCACCACCCTCCCCACCCCCACCGGCACCCTCCACCCCGACACCCTCGACGCCGCCCTCGCCCGCACCCCCGGCCCCGCGCTCGTCACCGCCACCGCCGGCGCCACCGACGCCGGCCTCATCGACCCCCTCGACGCCCTCGCCGACGTCTGCGACCGCCACCGCGCCACCCTCCACGTCGACGCCGCCTACGGCGGAGCCCTCGCCTTCAGCCCCCGCCACCGCACCAAGCTGACCGGCCTCCACCGCGCCCGGTCGATCACCCTCGACCTGCACAAACTCGGCTGGCAACCCGTCGCCGCAGGCCTGCTCGCCGTCCCCGACACCACCGACCTGGCCCCCCTCGCCCACCAGGCCGACTACCTCAACGCCGCCGACGACACCGAAGCGGGCCTGCCCGACCTCCTCGGCCGCTCCCTGCGCACCACCCGCCGCCCCGACGCCTTCAAGATCGCCGCCACCCTGCGCTCACTCGGCCGCGACGGCCTCGCCCGGCTCATCGACCGCACCTGCGCCACAGCCCACCACCTCGCGGAACTCCTCGACGCCCACCCCCGCTTCGAACTCCACGCACACCCCACCCTCACCACGGTCCTCTTCCGCCCCACCCCCACGGACGACGACCGCCTCGCCGCGCTGCGCCGCACCCTCCTGCACGACGGCACCGCCGTCCTCGGCCGCGCCACCGCCGACGGCCGCCTCTGGCTCAAGGCGACCCTGCTCAACCCCCACACCACGGCGGGGGACCTGGACACCCTCGTCACCCTCCTGGAAGGCAGCACCCACCGATGACCGCCCAGCTCGATGCACCCCACGACCTCGTCGGAATCGGCATCGGACCCTTCAACCTCTCCCTCGCCGCCCTCGCCCACGGCCTCCCACGACAAGGCGCCGACCCCCTCGACACCGCCTTCTACGACCAGCGCCGCGACTTCCGCTGGCACCCCGGACTCCTCATCGACGGAGCCACCCTCCAAGTCCCCTTCCTCGCCGACCTCGTCACCCTCGCCGACCCCGCCAGCCCCTGGACCTTCCTCAGCTACCTCAAGCACAAGGAACGGCTCTACCCCTTCTACTTCGCCGAGCAGTTCCACATCCAGCGCGCCGAATACGACGCCTACTGCCGCTGGGTCGCCGGCCGCCTCCCCGGACTCCACTTCGGCCACCAGGTCGACGCCGTCCGCTGGAACCCCGAACGCGACCTCTTCGAAGTCGACTACACCCAACTCGACGCCGACGGCGAAGCCGAAGCCCTCGGCCGCACCCACACCCGCAACCTCGTCCTCGGCATCGGCACCGCCCCCCACGTGCCCGAACCCCTGCGCCCCCTCGCCGAAGCCCCCACCGTCCCCGTCATCCACTCCGCCGACTACCTCGACAACCGGCAGCGCATCGCCGGCGCCGAACACGTCACCGTCATCGGAGCCGGCCAGTCGGGAGCCGAAGTCTTCCTCGACCTGCTGCGCAGCCGCCCCGCCGGCCGCGAACGCCTCACCTGGCTCGCCCGCACCCCCTCCTTCGCCCCCATGGAGTACTCCAAGCTCGGCCTCGAACACTTCACCCCCGACTACACCCGCTACTTCCACTCCCTCCCCGAACCCGTCCGCGACCGCCTCGTCCCCGCCCAATGGCAACTCCACAAGGGCATCGACAGCGCCACCATCGCCGCCATCCACGAAGAGCTCTACCGCCGCACCCTCCACGGCGGCTGGCCCGACACCGTCCTCACCCCCGGAGTCACCGTCCGCACCGCCGGCCGCGTCGCCACCACCAAGGTCGAACTCCACCTCGAACACACCCAGCAGGGCAGCCGCTCCCGCCTCACCACCGACGCCGTCGTCCTCGCCACCGGCTACCGCGAGCGGCCCCTCACCAGCCTCTTCGCCGGCCTCGACCCCTACATGCGCAAGGACTCCTCAGGCCGCCCCCGCATCGACGACCGCTACCGCATGGTCCTCGACCCCTCCGTCACCGGCAGCGTCTTCGTCCAGAACGGAGAACGCCACACCCACGGCGTCGGCACCCCCGACCTCGGCCTCGCCGCCTGGCGCAGCGCCGCCATCCTCAACACCCTCACCGGCAAAGAGCCCTACCCCCAGCCCCACCGCACCGCCTTCACCACCTTCGGCCTCGAACAACGCGAGCCCGCCCGCCCCCACGCCACCCTCAACCTGCGCCCCCTCGCCGACCTCCCCTGACGCACACGGCCGGGCCCCGCCACAGCAGGACCCGGCCGCACACACCCCACAGGACGCCCGGCACGCCCCGGCCGTCCAGAACACCGGCCTAGAACACCGGCCTAGAACACCGGCACGCCCGCCCGCGTCAGCCGCCAGTCCACCGACGCGAACACCGCCGGATCCACCGTGCCCTTCGCCTTCACCCACTGGATGATCGTGTTGCGGATCTCGTCCGAGTCCGCCCACAGCTGCTGCGCCTTCGGTACGTGCGGGAACGCGCCGCCGCCGGACGCCCGGTAGTTGTTCACCGCGAACACGAACCGCGCCGCCGGATCCACCGGCTTCCCCCGGAACGACAACCCCGTGATGCGCGACCCCACCGGCTGCGCGATGTCGATGTCGTACGAGACCCCGTACACCGCGTCGTAGTTGTAGTCCGGGATGTTCTCCGCATTCGTCAGCTTCGCCGGATCCACCGCACCACCCGCAGCCGTCTGCACGTAGTACCGCGCCGAATACTCCAGATAATCCTTCAGCTGCGCACCCGTCAGCAGACGCGCCTCCAGCGTGTTCTCGAACGGGTACAGCCCCGCCGCGTCCTTGATCGTCACCTGCCCCGCCGGTATCGCCGCCGTCCGCGAGAAACACGAAGCCTGCGACAGCACCGGAAGCGACGCCCACTCCGAAGACGCCAGCGCCGCCTTCACCGTCTCGGCCTGCACGTGGTTGATCAGGTCGATGATCGGCACGTCCTTCACCGGACCCTCCGCCGACGACATCGCCTGCGTCGACGTCCCGATCACCTGGTTGACGTACGCCACCACCTTGCGGTGCTCGTCCGACAGCAGCCGCGTGATCTTCGGGTCCTCCGCGACCGTGTTCGAGTTCAACACCCGCGCCGCGACCTTCGCCACCGACCAGCGGCCCCGCTCCCACACCAGCTCGAAGTCGAACAGCGTCAGCCGCTGCCCCCACTTCAACGGCTCCGACAGCACCACGTCCTTGCCGGTCGCCTTGTTCTTCACCCGGTACTCCGGGATCTCCGTGTGCGCGTGCCCCACCAGGATCGCGTCGATGCCCGGCACCTGCTCCGCCACCAGACCCGCCGCGTTCTCGACGTACGGCAGCTGGTCACCGTACGACGACGTACCGCTCGACCCCGAATGCGCCGACACGATCACCACGTCCGCGCCCATCGACCGCAGCCGCGGCACGTACTTCGCCGCCTGCTCCTCCAGCCCCGGGAACGTCATCTTCCCCTGCACGTTCGCCTTGTCCCAGATCGCGATCCCCGGGTTCGTCAGCCCCAGCACCGCCACCTTCACGTCCCGCCCGTGCGGGGTCCGCAACCGGTGCATGCTGTACGGCGCGAACGCCGGCCGCAGCGTCTTCGCATCCAGCGCGTTCGCCCCCAGCAGCGGGAAATCACACTGCTCCTCGAACTTGCGCAGCACCGGGATGCCGTAATTGAACTCGTGGTTCCCCAGCGCCGCCGCGTCGTACCCGATCGCGTTCATCGCCTGCGCCATCGGATGCACCGGACCACGCCGCGCGGTGATCGGATCCACCTTCGCGTAGTAGTACGACAGCTGCGTCCCCTGGATGGTGTCACCCGCGTCGATCAGCAGCGTGTTGCAGCGTCCCTTCTCCGCACGGACCTGCTCCACCAGCGTCGAGATCTTCGCCAGACCGACGTCGTTGTGCGCCTTGTCGTCGAACTCCTTGTCCGTGAAGTAGTCCCAGTTGAAGACGTTCCCGTGCAGATCGGTCGTACCCATCACGGTGAACGCGTACGTCCGCGACCCCGCCGACTGCGAGGCCGCGGCAGCGGCCGGAGCGCCGGCAGCCCCCGTCATCGCCACAGCGGCACCCGTGGCGGCCGAAGCCCCCATGAACGTCCTACGGTCAAACGCCATGCCATTTCCCCTTCGAGGCGTGTTGTCGAGGCGTGACACAGCGCGTGCGAACAGCGCGTGTGAACAACGCGCGTAGATTCTGACCCACCAGTAACAATCAGCAACACCCCCCACAGGTTTCGATCCGATGACCACACCCGAACGGGCGACGGTGCAAGAGTGAAACCATGACCCAGGACGCCACGCCCCAGCCCTACGGAACCCCCGACGTCCCCCGCGTCGCCGTCCGCGGCGAAGCCCACCTCGACGTCGACCCCGAAATCGCCCGCATCGGCATCACCGTCACCGCCCGCGGCACCGACCGCCGCGCCGCCCTCGAAGACCTCACCCGCCGCAACAACACCGTCCTCGACCTCGTCAAGAGCTACGGCGAACCCGTCGAAAAACTCGAAACCGGCGCCTTCTCCATCACCCCCGAACTCACCCGCCACGGCCGCGGCGAACGCGTCCGCGCCTACCACGGCCGCGTCCACATCACCGCCGAACTCAACGACTTCACCGCCCTCGGCGAACTCACCAGCCGCCTCGCCGACCTCGAACTCACCGAGATCGACGGACCCTGGTGGGCCCTGCGCCCCACCTCACCCGCCCACGGCGAAGCCCGCCGCCAAGCCGTACTCGAAGCCGTCCAGCGCGCCCGCGAATACGCCCACGCCCTCGGCGCCGACCTCGCCGCCCTCGTCGAACTCGCCGACCTCGGCGCCGAGAACGCCACCCCCGTCGCCATGGCCGCCCCCGCCGGCATGCTCCGCTCCATGACCTACGGCGCCCAGGACGACGCGGGCGCCCCGCCCCTCGACCTCGAACCCCAGCGCCAGAGCGTCCACGCCCAGGTCAACGCCCGCTTCACCATGACCCCGCCCGTCCTCTGAACCGCCCTCGGGGGTGCTCATCAGAGCACCCCCGTGCACATTCAATAGATGTCAACAACCGTCCCCCCAAAGGAGGTTGGAGCGCCACCCGCACCACATTTCCTACCCCCCGGTAGGGCATACCCTCGCCCCATGCGCCGAGCGAAAATCGTATGTACCCTGGGCCCCGCCACCGACTCATACGACCAGATCAAAGCCCTGGTCGAAGCCGGCATGGACATCGCCCGCCTCAACCTCAGCCACGGCACCTACGCCGAACACGAGGAGCGCTACCAACGCGTCCGCAAGGCCTCCGAAGAAACCGGCCGCAGCATCGGCATCCTCGCCGACCTTCAAGGCCCGAAGATCCGCCTCGGCCGCTTCCACGAAGGCCCCGTACTCCTTGAACGCGGCGACGAATTCACCATCACCGTCGAACACCACCCCGGCGACCGCCACACCTGCGGCACCACCTACCCGGGCCTCGCCGACGACGTCAGCGCCGGGGAACGCATCCTCGTGGACGACGGCCGCGTCACCCTCGAAGTCACCGCCGTCGAAGGCCCCCGCGTCCACACCCGCGTCATCGAAGGCGGCATGGTCTCCGACCACAAGGGACTCAACCTCCCCGGCGTCGCCGTCTCCGTCCCCGCCCTCTCCGACAAGGACATCGAAGACCTCCGCTGGGCCCTGCGCACCGGCACCGACGTCATCGCCCTCTCCTTCGTCCGCACCGGCCGCGACATCGAAGACGTCCACCGCATCATGGACGAAGAAGGCCGACGCCTCCCCGTCATCGCAAAGATCGAAAAGCCCCAGGCCGTGGAGAACATCGACGACATCGTCGCCGCCTTCGACGGCATCATGGTCGCCCGCGGCGACCTCGGCGTCGAAATGCCCCTCGAACACGTCCCCATCGTCCAGAAGCGCGCCATCAAACTGGCCAAGCGCAACGCCAAGCCCGTCATCGTCGCCACCCAGATGCTCGACTCGATGATCGACAACTCCCGGCCCACCCGCGCCGAAGCCTCCGACGTCGCCAACGCCGTCATCGACGGAACCGACGCCGTCATGCTCTCCGGCGAAACCAGCGTCGGCAAACACCCCGTCGAAACCGTCCGCACCATGGCCCGCATCGTCGAAGCCGCCGAAGAGGACATCCTCGCCAAGGGCCTCCCCGCACTCACCGACCGCAACAAACCCCGCACCCAAGGCGGAGCCGTAGCCCGCGCAGCCGCCGAAATGGGCGACTTCCTCGGCGCCAAATTCCTCGTCGCCTTCACCCAGAGCGGAGACACCGTCCGCCGGCTCTCCCGCTACCGCTCACCCATCCCCCTCCTCGCCTTCACCCCCGACCCCGCCACCCGCTCCCAGCTCAACCTCACCTGGGGCGTCGAAACCTTCCTCGGCCCCCACGTCGACTCCACCGACGCCATGGTCGCCCAAGTCGAAGAGGAACTCCTGCGCATCGGACGCTGCGTCCCCGGCGACATCGTCGTCATCACCGCCGGCTCACCCCCCGGCCTCAGCGGCAAGACCAACCTCGTCCGCATCCACCACATCGGCGACCCCGTCCGCTGACCCGCCCCACACAAACGCCGCCGGAACCCCGGACGGGACTCCGGCGGCGTCCGCGCACCAAAGGGCCGTCACCAACCGAACCGACGGTCCACCTCGGCCTCGAACTCCTCCACCGACAACACCGCATCACCGTTCTTGTCCGCCGCATCGAACAACGCCGACGACGCGTCCGCGTCCCCCACGCCCCAGAACGGCAGATCCCCCCGAGCCGCCAACGTCGGCCCCTTCGCCCGCAAAGCCGAAATCACCTCCGCCCGCGTCAACTGCCCGTCATGGTTCAGATCCAGCGCCTCGAACAACCGCCGAGCCTTCTCACTCACCGAAACTCCCCTCCCACACCCACACCACTGACCCCCTCAACCTAGGGCACCACCCCTCAGTACTTCGGCCCGACGTGGACGTCCATGAGCGCGACGGATGCCTTCCGGGCTATGGAGACGTTGCGCTTGTTCGCCTGCTTCCACTGGACGCCGACCCGGTCGAGGGTGCGGGTCAGGAGCCCGGTGATGTCGTCGGACTTGTTGGTGAAGAAGTACCGGGGGTACTCGTACCGCTTGCCGTTCCGGACGGTCCAGTTGGTGACCCGACACCCGTCGGAGTGGATCAGCCCACGGATGAACTCCCAGGGGTGCGCGTCCACGATCTCCTGCTGCCACTCCTCGAGGGCGATGCGGCGGTCGTGCTTCTTGCCGGGCGCATGCTGGGGGAAGAGGCACGTCCAGTGCCGTCCGTAGCTGGTGACGGCCACGCACCCTTGGCGCTGCAACACGTAGACCTTGCCGGTCGGTCGTACCGCCAGGATCGCTGCGCGGCACAGCTCGATGAGGCCGGGCCAGGCGTCCGCGCACGCGATGCGGAGTTGGTGCCCACCGCGGGGGTGCGGGCTGATGCACCCGTCACCGAGGTAGAGGCCGAGGAGGTAGGCGTAGGCGGCAACGTCGGCCGGGCCGGAACACGGCGCCGACTGATTGAGGCGGGGGAGTGGTTCGATACGGATGCGCCAGTCCCTGATGGCGGCCCGGGATATCCCGGTTTCCTTGCTGACCGAGTTCAGGCTTCGCCCCTGGGCGAGTAGCCGTAGGGTGTGGCGGCGGGTGGTCATGTCGTACATGCGATCGACGCTGCCGGGCGGAATTCGCTCGCGTGCTGCATTTCGATACGCTTCGCTGAAACGAGTGAAGGTCACGCGATACTCGCGTGACCTTGGAAAAAAAGGAAAAGTGCCCCGGGTCGGACTCGAACCGACACTGTATGGGTTTTGAATCCATCGCCTGCTGCCAATTGGGCTACCGGGGCCCAACGAATCGAAGGTTACACCCGACCCGCTGCGTGTCCACCTTACCGCAGCTAGGTAGGCTCGGGGGAGCTTGTTATGCCCCGCAAAGAGGAGCCTTCGTGACCGCCGAGCACGAGTCGACGCCCACGCCCGACGCCGACCAGTCGCACGTTCCGCCGCTGACGACCCGCGTCGTCATCGCCGAGGACGAGGCGCTCATCCGTCTCGACCTGAAAGAGATGCTCGAAGAGGAGGGCTACTCCGTCGTCGGCGAGGCCGGGGACGGGCAGACCGCCGTCGAGCTGGCGCGCGAGCACCGGCCCGACCTGGTGATCCTCGACGTGAAGATGCCGGTGCTCGACGGCATCTCCGCCGCCGAGAAGATCGCGGGGGAGTCCATCGCCCCCGTCCTCATGCTCACCGCCTTCTCGCAGCGCGACCTCGTCGAGCGGGCCCGCGACGCCGGGGCCATGGCGTACCTGGTGAAGCCGTTCAGCAAGAGCGACGTCGTCCCGGCGATCGAGATGGCCGTGTCCCGCTTCGCGGAGCTGAAGGCGCTGGAGAAGGAGGTCGCGGACCTGTCCGCGCGCCTGGAGACCCGCAAGCTGGTCGACCGGGCCAAGAGCATCCTGCAGACCCAGTACGGGCTGACCGAGCCGGCCGCGTTCCGCTGGATCCAGAAGACCTCCATGGACCGCCGCATGTCCATGCAGCAGGTCGCCGAGGCGGTCATCGAGGACGCCGAGGAGAAGAAGCAGAACGCCGGCAAGTAGGGCGCGGTACGCGTGAGGCCCGTCTCCCCCCGAGGGGAGACGGGCCTCACGGCTTCATGGGGCGGGCGGGGTCAGTCCTCGCCGAGGTAGGCCTTGCGGACGTCCTCGTTGACGAGGAGCTCGCGGCCGGGGCCGGACAGGACGACCTTGCCGATCTCCATGACGTGGCCCGTGTCGGCGAGCGACAGCGCGGCCTGGGCGTTCTGCTCGACCAGCAGGATCGTGGTGCCGGCGGCCTTGAGCTCGGCGATCGTCGCCATGATCTTCTGCATCATGAGCGGCGAGAGGCCCATGGACGGTTCGTCGAGCATGAGCAGCTTCGGCTGGGACATGAGCGCGCGGCCCATGGCGAGCATCTGCTGTTCGCCGCCGGAGAGGGTGCCGGCGGCCTGCTTGCGGCGCTCTCCCAGGATGGGGAAGAGGTCGTAGGCGCGCTGGACGTCCTTCTGGATGCCTTCCTTGTCGCTGCGGAGGAAGGCGCCGAGGAGGAGGTTGTCCTCGATCGTCATGCGCGGGAAGATGTGCCGCCCCTCGGGGGAGTGGGCGAGTCCGAGCGAGACGATGTCGTGCGCGGGGACCTTCTTCAGGGACTTGCCCTGGAACTTGATCTGGCCGCCCTTGGGCTTGATCAGTCCGGACAGGGTGCGCAGGGTGGTGGTCTTGCCGGCGCCGTTGGTGCCGATGAGGGTGACGATCTCGCCCTCGTTGACGGTGAAGGAGATGCCCTTGACGGCGTCGATCTTGCCGTAGGCGACGCGGAGGTCCTCGACCTCCAGGAGTGCGGTCACTTGGCCTCTCCGTCCGTGCTGGTGGTGCTGTGCGCCTCGGCGGCCTCGACTTCGGCGACTTCTTCGGCGCCGGGGGCGCCTTCGAAGGGCTCGCCGAGGTAGGCGGCGACGACGCGTTCGTCGCTCTGGACCTCGGTGGCGGTGCCTTCGATGAGCTTTTCGCCCTGGACGAGGCAGGCGACGCGGTCGCAGAGGTTGAAGATGAAGCGCATGTCGTGCTCGATGACGAGGACGGCGATGCCCTTGTCCCGGATGGCGAAGATGAGCTCTTCGGCGGCCCGGGTCTCCTGCGGGTTCATGCCGGCGGTGGGCTCGTCCAGGAGGATGAGGCCGGGGTCGCTGGCGAGGGCGCGGGCGATCTCGAGCTTGCGCTGTTCGCCGTAGGGGAGGTTGCGGGCGAGGTGTTCGGCCTTGTGGTCGAGGCCGATGAACTCGAGCAGCTCCATGGCGCGCTCGCGGCTGGCCTGCTCTTCCCGGCCGAAGCTGGGGAGGCGCAGGAGGGCGGACCAGAGGCCTTCTTTGGTGCGGGTGTGGCGTCCGACGAGGACGTTTTCCAGGACCGTCATGTTGTTGAAGAGACGGATGTTCTGGAAGGTGCGGGCGATGCCGGCGGCGGTGACCTTGAAGGACTTGGGGGGCAGGACCGTGCCCTTGTACCGGACTTCGCCCTCGGTGGGGATGTAGAGGCCGGTGAGGCAGTTGAAGAAGGTGGTCTTGCCGGCGCCGTTGGGGCCGATGAGGCCGACGATCTCGCCGCTGCGGACGGTCAGGTCGACGTTCTTGACGGCGGTGAGGCCGCCGAAGCGCATGGTGACGCCTCGTGCGTCGAGGACGGTCTCGGCGGTTGCCGTTTCGGTCGTGGTGGTGGTCATGGATCAGGCCCCTGCCTTGCCGAGGACTGTGGGCGCTTCGAGGTCCTGGTGGAGTTCGAGCTGGTTGCGCCGGTTGGGGATGAGGCCTTCGGGGCGCAGGCGCATGAGGATGACGAGCGCGATGCCGAAGACGAGGAGCTGGTACTCGCCCAGGAACTGGAGCTTGTTGGGGATCATGAAGAGGAGGGCGCCGCCGACGAGGGGGCCGGAGATGGTGCCCATGCCGCCGAGGACGACTGCCGCGAGGAGGAAGGCGGAGTTCGGGGGGACGGCGTTGGCGAAGACGTACTGGTCCGGGGTGACGGTGTAGTTCACGTGGGCCTGTACGGCTCCGGCGAGGCCGGCGAGGGTGGCGCCGAGGGCGAAGGCGATGAGCTTGACGCGGAAGCCGTTGATGCCCATGGCTTCGGCGGCGGTTTCGTCTTCGCGGATGGCGACCCAGGCGCGGCCGATGCGGGATTCGGCGCTGCGGCGGAAGACCATGATCACGATGAGGGTGACCAGGAGCATCAGCAGGAAGTAGTTGGCGAAGCGGCCGACGGTGAATCCGGCGATGGTGTGGCTGGCGCCGAAGTCGAACCCGAAGAGGTCGACGTTGGGGATGCCGGCGACGCCGTTGGGGCCGTTGGTGAGGTCGGGGCCGCTGACGCCGTCGAGGTTGTTCATCGAGATGCGGAAGATCTCTCCGAAGCCGAGGGTGACGATGGCGAGGTAGTCGCCGCGCAGGCGCAGGGTGGGGGCTCCGATGAGGACGCCGAAGACCATGGAGGCGAGGGCGCCGACGAGGAGTGCGGCCCAGAAGGGCAGGTGCACGCCGAAGGGGGAGTTGGGGGAGCCGGAGACCAGGGCCGCGGTGTAGGCGCCGACGCCGAGGAAGGCGACGTAGCCGAGGTCGAGGAGGCCGGTGAGGCCGACGACGATGTTCAGGCCGAGGGCGACGGTGGCGAAGATGAGGATGTTGACGCCGAGGGTCGCGTACTGGTCGTCGGTCTGGGTGAGGGGGAAGGCTGCGGCCGCGACGAAGGCGCCGACGAGGGCGACGTTGCGGTGCTTGGTGGTGAGTGCGGTGAAGCGGGCCACCAGGCCGGCCTTGTTGAGGGCGGTGAAGCCGAAGCCGGCGGTGATCAGGAAGCCCAGGAAGAGTTCCTGGTAGGGGGTGGTGACGCCGTAGGTGAAGATGCCGAGGGCGACGGCGAGGACGGCGGTGATGAGGAGGATCTCGGCGTAGGCCGGGAGGGCGCGGGCCGGCTTGGCGGTGCCGCCGGCGTGGGCGGCCTTGGTGACGGCCCAGCTGTTGCCGATGTTGTGCTTGGTCTGCTCCCACCAGGTGTCTTCGGGGTCCGCGAGTTCGATGGCGGGCCGTTCGAAGGGGAGGGAGCGGGCGCCGAGGTAGGCGGCGAGTGCGGTGGCGAGGGCGACGAAGCCGCCCGGCTCGAGGTTGACGAGGCCGCCGAGGGTGTTGCTGATCGCCCAGACCGTGTAGGCGACGGTGAGGAGGGTGCCGAGGGCGCAGAGCTTGATCGCGGCGTCGGTTCCGGCGGGGGCGATCCAGCGCAGGCCCTTCATGCCGTAGGAGCTGAGGCCGAAGAGCGTGGTGAGGGCGCCGCCGATGAGGACGAGCCACTGGAGGCCGCCGGGGTATCCGTAGACGGTGAGGTCGCCGGGGAAGGCGGAGGTCCAGGTCCAGGCGAGGAAGCAGGAGATGACCGTGAGGGCGCCGCCGGCGGTGGCGAGGGCGCGGGCGGTCTTCTCGGGGAAGGAGATTCCCGTCCGGCCGGTGGTCGCCGTCTGCGGCGTGGTGTCTGTGGTGGTGGTCGTCATGGTTCTCACGCCCTGTCCGCCACGCGCTCGCCCATCAGGCCCTGGGGCCGGAAGAGGAGCACGAGGATGAGGAGTACGAACGCCCAGGTGTTGCCCCAGGACTGGCCGCCGAGCTGCTGCATGCCCGGTACGTCGGCGATGTAGGCGGTGGTCAGGGTTTCGGCGAGGCCGAGGACGATGCCGCCGATCATGGCGCCGTAGATGTTGCCGATGCCGCCGAGGACGGCTGCGGTGAAGGCCTTGAGGCCGAGGATGAAGCCCATGCGGTAGTTGACTTCGCCGTACTTGAGGCCGTAGGCGACGGCTCCGACGGCGGCGAAGGTGGCGCCGAGGGCGAAGGCGACCGTGATGATGCGGTCGGTGTTGATGCCCATGAGCTTGGCGGTGTCGGGGTCCTGGGCGGTGGCCTGCATGCCGCGGCCGGTTCGGGTCTTCTTGACGAAGAAGCCGAGGAAGGCCATGGAGAGGGGGGCGGCGATCAGGAGGAAGACGTCACCGGTCTGGATGGTGATGCTGCCGAGGTGGAAGGGGCCGCCGGGGAGCTCGGGGAACTTTACGGAGGACTTCGCGTCGGGGAACCAGGCCCATACGACCTGCTGGAGGACGATGGAGAGGCCGATGGCGGTGATGAGCGGGGCGAGGCGGGGGGCGCTGCGCAGGGGCCGGTAGGCGAAGCGTTCGGCGCCGACGGCTATGAGCGTGGCGACGATGACGGCGCCGATGATCATGAGCGGCAGTGCGATCCACATGGTGGTGCCGCCGGGGAGCATCAGCCAGACCGTGAGGGCTCCGAACCCGCCGGTCATGAAGATCTCGCCGTGGGCGAAGTTGATGAGCTGGACGATGCCATAGACCATCGTGTAGCCGATGGCGACGAGCCCGTACATGGATCCCAGTAGCAGGCCGTTGACCAGCTGTTGCGGCAGTTCGTGCACCGCAGGTCCTCCGAGTCTTTCGACGGATGTGACACCGCGCGGGGCGCAATGGTGCGCGCCCCGCGCAGCAGGTGAGGGGTGAGGGGTGGGGGTTCAGCCGGTGGGAGGTCAGCCGGCGAGGGTGCCGGACTCGACGGTCTTGAAGTCGTCGCCGTCGACCTTGTAGACGGTGAGCTGCTTGTTGGTGGCGTCGCCGAACTCGTCGAAGGAGACCTTGCCGGTCACGCCTTCGAAGGAGACGCCCTGGACGGCCTCGAGGACCTTGGCGCGGGCGTCGGAGGGGAGCTTGCCGTTGTTGGCGTCGACGACCTTCTTGACGGCCTCGATGACGGCCCAGGCGGAGTCGTACGAGTAGCCGCCGTAGGCGGAGTAGTCGTCCTTGTAGCCGGCCTTCTTGTAGTTGTCGACGAAGTCCTTGGCGGAGGCCAGGCTCTCGACGGGGGCGCCGACGGAGGTGCAGAGGTCGCCCTGGGCGCTGTCGCCGGCGAGCTCGACGTACTTCTTGTCCTTCATGCCGTCGCCGCCGACGAGCGGGATGTTGGTGCCGGAGGCCTTGATCTGCTTGCTGAGCGGGCCGGCCGCCGGGTACTCGCCGCCGTAGTAGACGACGTCGGCGCCCGAGGACTTCACCTGGGTGACGATGGCGGAGAAGTCCTTGGACTCGGGGTCGATGTGGCCCTCGCCTGCGACCTGGCCGCCGAGCTTGGTGAACTCGCCCTTGAAGGTTCCGGCGAGGCCGGCGCCGTAGGTCTTCTTGTCGTCGATGATGAAGACCTTCTTCTTGCCCGCCTTGTTGAAGAGGTACTGCGCCGCGTACGGGCCCTGGATGGCGTCCGTGGTGGCGGTGCGGAAGTAGCTCTTGTAGGTGCGGGTCTTCTGGCCTTCGGCCCACTTGGGGCCCTGGGTCAGGGACGGGCTGGTGTTGGCCGGGGAGATCTGGGCCAGCTTGGCGTCGTCGAAGACCTTCTGCATGGCTTCGGAGACGGAGGAGTTCAGCGGGCCGACGACGCCGAGGACGTCCTTGTTGGCCGTGAGCTTGGTGGCGTTCTGCTGGCCGGAGGAGGCCTGGGCCTGGTCGTCGAGGGCTTCGATCTTGAAGGTGACGCCCTTGACGTACTTCTTGTCGTTGGCCTGCTTGGCGGCGAGGTCGGCGGAGTTCTTGATGCCGAGGCCGAGGGCGGAGAGGTCGCCCGTCAGCGGGGCGTCGACGCCGATGACGACCGTGGTGCCGCCGGCGTCGGCGGCTCCGCCCTTGTCGTCGCGGGATCCGCAGGCGGTGAGAGTGAGGGCGCCCGCGGCGAGGGCGGCGGTCACGGCGATGAGCTGACGAGAACGCACGATCAGTCCTTTCCTGGCGCCGCGTCCCCCGTGGGACGCGTCGAGTCGAACGCGGGGAACCGAACTGAGGAAATCCGGCGGTCGCGGTAACTGGCCGTGACTCTAGGCGGCTCTTCGGGGGATATGGAGGGCTGAGGCCAATGATGTGACTCTCTTGTTATAGCCACGGCGTAATACATAGCGGATGGGTGCGGGTGGAACGGGGGAATTCAGGCCGGTTCGTCTTGTCCGCATGGTGAGACCCGGCAGGACCGTGGTGGGGTTTGAGTCCTGTCATGCCAGGACTCTGGGGGTCTTTGGTCATGACGGTCCGGCGGAGGGCGCGTCTCGATCTACGGGACAGGCCCTGGTCAGGGCCACGGAAAGATCTCGCGCATATCGGTCACCGGGGATGTAACTGTGATCCTCTTTCTGGAATCCATTACTCAGGGTCACTTCCAAAAAGGGCAGTCCGGAATTCCGTGCTACATGCACGCAGTCTTTTGCCTGAATGAGGACGAGGAGCTCGCGGACTTCTCCCGCCCGGACCGTGGCGGGCAGCGGTGGCCGGATCGTGACGCCGAGCGCCCGCGACGGCTGCCCGATCCGCTCCACGGTGACGGCCGGTCCCCACCCGGTCCGCACACGGACAGTGAAGGCGAAGGCGGCTCCGGCGGGCGGCTCGACCGGGTCCCCGTACGTGAGCGACAGGGCCTGGGAGGGGGCGGGCGGGGGCTGCGCCACGGGCGGGGCGGGCCGCGTCGAATAGACCCGGGCGGCGCCCGCGGCCAGCACCGCGGCCGCCGTCGCGCAGAGGACGGCCCTGCGGTGGCGGGCGTAGAAGCCGCGGATCCGGGCGGTGCGCCGGGCCGCGGGCGTACGGGGCCCCGTGCGCGGGGCCTGGCTGTCCCGCGTGCCCTCCCCGGGCTCCACCGGGCCGATGCCGGCGCCGGTCACCGCGGGCGCGTTGCCGTGGGGGCGGCGGTGGTGTGCCGCGGCGCCGGTCCGGATCCCATGCGGGGAACGCTAGACCGGCGCCGGGGCCCGCACAACGCCTCGTGCGGGACGGGGTGTTAAGAGTCCGTGTCGCGCAGCAGGCAGGTGAGGCGGGCGGTGCAGACGCGGCGGTCGTGCTCGTCGGAGATGACGACGTCGTAGGTGGCGGTGGAGCGGCCGCGGTGGACGGGGGTGGCGACGCCGGTGACCTGGCCCTCGCGCACGCCCCGGTGGTGGGTGCAGTTGAGGTCGACGCCGACGGCGATCTTCTTGATGCCGCCGTGCATCATGGCGCCGACCGAGCCGAGGGTCTCGGCGAGGACGGCGGAGGCGCCGCCGTGCAGGAGTCCGTAGGGCTGGGTGTTGCCCTTGACGGGCATGGTGGCGACGACGCGTTCGGCCGAGGCCTCCAGGATGCGGATCTCCATGCGCTCGCCGAGGGCGCCCGCCGAGAACAGGGCGGGCAGGTCTATGCCCTGGGAGGCGTACTCGTCGAGGACTTCCTGGGGGAACTTCACGGCGTGCTGCTCGGCGCCCATGGGCCTGCTCCGTTCGTCAACGATCGTTAACCAGTGTGTGGGCTCGTTCTATCAGGCCGGTTCGAAGCGCACGACGACGGACTTGCTGGCGGGGGTGTTGCTGGTGTCGGCGGTGGAGCCGAGGGGGACCAGGACGTTGGTCTCGGGGTAGTAGGCGGCGGCGCAGCCGCGGGCGGTGGGGTAGTGGACGACGCGGAAGCCGGGGGCGCGCCGTTCGACGCCGTCCTTCCACTCGCCGACGAGGTCGGTGTACGAGCCGTCGGCGAGGCCGAGCGCGGCGGCGTCCTCGGGGTTCACCATGACGATGCGGCGGCCGCCGGTGATGCCGCGGTAGCGGTCGTCGAGGCCGTAGATGGTGGTGTTGTACTGGTCGTGGCTGCGCAGGGTCTGCAGGAGCAGCCGGCCGGGCGGCAGGTGCGGGTACTCGACGGGGGCGGCGGTGAAGTTGGCCTTGCCGGTCTTCGTGGGGAAGCGGCGTTCGTCGCGGGGGGCGTGGGGCAGCCGGAAGCCGCCGGGGCGGGCCGCGCGGGCGTTGAAGTCCTCGAAGCCGGGCACGACGCGGGCGATGCGGTCGCGGATGGCCCCGTAGTCCTTCTCGAACTCCTCCCAGGGGGTCGCCGAGGCCGTGCCGAGGACGGCGCGGGCGAGCCGGGCGACGATGGCGGGTTCGGAGAGCAGGTGGGGGGAGGCGGGGGCGAGGTTGCCGCGGGAGGCGTGGACCATGCCCATGGAGTCCTCGACGGTGACGAACTGGCGGCCGGCCGCCTGCACGTCCTTGTCGGTGCGGCCGAGGGTGGGCAGGATCAGCGCGCGCCGGCCGGTGACCGCGTGGGAGCGGTTGAGTTTGGTGGAGACGTGGACGGTGAGGGAGGCGCGGCGGATCGCGGCTTCGGTGACGTCGGTGTCGGGGGTGGCGGCGACGAAGTTGCCGCCCACGGCGAAGAGGACCTTGGCCTTGCCGTCGCGCAGTGCCTCGATGGAGCGGACCACGTCGTAGCCGTGCTCGCGGGGCGAGGTGATGCCGAATTCCGCGTCGAGGGCGTCGAGGAAGGCGGGGGCGGGGCGTTCGAAGATCCCCATGGTGCGGTCGCCCTGGACGTTGGAGTGGCCGCGGACGGGGCAGACGCCGGCGCCGGGGCGGCCGATGTCGCCGCGCAGCAGGAGGAGGT
Organism: Streptomyces sp. NPDC048352; assembly: GCF_040651895.1. NCBI lineage: Bacteria > Bacillati > Actinomycetota > Actinomycetes > Kitasatosporales > Streptomycetaceae > Streptomyces > Streptomyces sp. NPDC048352. Next base: position 8,620 of record NZ_JBEZKZ010000074.1, on the reverse strand, counting down.
TGACGACCTCGCGGATGGTGGCGACGGAGTGCTTGTGCTGGGTGAGGCCCATGGCCCAGCAGACGATGGTGCGCTTCGAGGCCAGGACCATGGCCAGGGCGCGTTCGATCTCGGGGCGGGTCAGGCCGGTGGCGGTGAGGGTCTCGTCCCAGTCGGTGTCCCGGGCGGCGGCCGCGAGGGCTTCGAAGCCGTGGGTGTGCTCGCGGATGAAGGCCTCGTCGAGGGCGCCCTCCGTCTCGATCACGAGCTTGTTGAGGAGGCGGAAGAGGGCCTGGTCGCCGCCGATGCGGATCTGGAGGAAGAGGTCGTTGAGGGCGGTGCCCTTGAGCATGCCGAGGGGGGTCTGGGGGTTCTTGAACCGTTCCATGCCGGCCTCGGGCAGCGGGTTCACCGAGATGATCTTCGCGCCTGCCTGCTTGGCCTTCTCCAGGGCGGAGAGCATGCGGGGGTGGTTCGTGCCCGGGTTCTGCCCGGCGACGATGATCAGGTCGGCCTGGTGGAGGTCTTCCAGGGAGACGCTGCCCTTGCCGATGCCGATGGTCTCGTTCAGCGCGGAGCCGGAGGACTCGTGGCACATGTTGGAGCAGTCCGGCAGGTTGTTGGTGCCGAACTCGCGGGCGAAGAGCTGGAAGAGGAACGCGGCCTCGTTGCTGGTGCGGCCGGAGGTGTAGAAGAGGGCCTCGTCGGGGGAGGAGAGGGCCTTCAGCTCCTCCGCGATGATCGTGAAGGCCTGGTTCCAGCTGACCGGCTCGTACCGGTCGGCGCCCTCGGGCAGGTACACGGGCTGGGTGATGCGGCCCTGCTGGCCGAGCCAGTAGCCGCTGCGGGCGGCGAGCTCGGACACCGGGTGGGCGGCGAAGAAGTCCGGGGTGACCCGGCGCAGCGTCGCCTCCTCGGCGACGGCCTTGGCGCCGTTCTCGCAGAACTCCGCGGTGTGCCGGTCGTCGCCCTCGGGCCAGGCGCAGCCGGGGCAGTCGAAGCCGTCCTTCTGGTTGACCTTGAGGAGGGTCTGCGCGGTGCGGCGCAGGCCCATCTGCTCCCGGGCGGCCTTCAGGGTGTGCGCGATGGCGGGCAGGCCCGCGGCGGCGTGCTGAGGGGGTCCGATGTGCGGCGCGTCCTGGACCGGATCACCTGCGGGCGGCTTGGTGGCCATGGAGCTCCCCTTCGAGCGGTTTCGCGTACGCATCCGATCCTGTCACGCCCGGCGGACATCGCCTCCGTCGCCCGCGTCGGGTTTGTCGGTGGGGGCGCCTAGGATCGGGGGCGTGGCAGAGACAGCATCGAAGAAGACCGACCAGCCGACCGCAGCGGACCGCCCCCGCCTGATGCTCATGGACGGGCACTCCCTGGCCTACCGGGCGTTCTTCGCGCTGCCCGCGGAGAACTTCACGACGGCGACGGGGCAGCCCACCAACGCCATCTACGGCTTCGCGTCGATGCTGGCGAACACGCTGCGCGACGAGGCGCCCACGCACTTCGCGGTGGCGTTCGACGTGTCCCGCAAGACGTGGCGCACGACGGAGTTCCCCGAGTACAAGGCGAACCGTTCGAAGACGCCCGACGAGTTCAAGGGGCAGGTCGAGCTGATCGGCGAGCTGCTCGACGCGATGAAGGTGCCGCGGTTCGCGGTCGACGGCTTCGAGGCCGACGACGTGATCGCGACGCTGGCGACGCAGGCGGAGGCCGCCGGCTTCGAGGTGCTGATCGTCACCGGTGACCGGGACTCCTTCCAGCTGGTCTCCGAACACACCACGGTGCTGTACCCGACGAAGGGCGTGTCCGAGCTGACCCGCTTCACGCCGCAGAAGGTCGAGGAGAAGTACGGGCTCACCCCGCAGCAGTACCCGGACTTCGCGGCGCTGCGCGGAGACCCGTCGGACAACCTGCCCGGCATCCCGGGGGTCGGGGAGAAGACCGCCGCGAAGTGGATCACCCAGTTCGGGTCGTTCGCGCAGCTGGTGGAGCGGGCCGAGGAGGTCAAGGGCAAGGCCGGGCAGAACTTCCGCGACCACCTGGAGTCCGTGAAGCTCAACCGGGTCCTGACCGAGATGGTCAAGGACGTGGAGCTGCCGCTCGCACCCTCCGACCTGGCGCGCGCCCCCTACGACCGGAGCGCCGTCACCGGGGTGCTGGACGTGCTGGAGATCCGCAACGCCTCACTGCGCGAGCGGCTGCTGGCCGTGGACCCGGGTGCGGCCGAGGCCGTGCAGGCCCCGGCACCGGCGGCAGGTGTGGAGCTGGACGGGTCGGTGCTGGGCGCGGGCGAGCTCGTACCGTGGCTGGAGGCGCACGCGGGCGGCCCGCTGGGCGTGTCCACCGTCGACAGCTGGATGCTGGGCGCGGGCAGCGTCAGCGAGATCGCGCTGGCCTCGGCGGACGGCGCGGCCGCCTGGTTCGAGCCGGCCGAGCTGGACGAGGCCGACGAGCGGGCCTTCGCCGCCTGGGCCGCCGACGCCTCGCGCCCCAAGGTCGTGCACAACGCCAAGGGCCTGATGCGGGTCTTCCCCGAGCACGGCTGGACGCTGGCGGGCGTCACCATGGACACCGCGCTCGCCGCCTACCTCGTCAAGCCGGGCCGGCGCTCCTTCGCGCTGGACGTGCTGTCCGTGGAGTACCTGGGCCGAGAGCTCCAGCCCCCGGCCGCCGACGGCCAGCTGGCCTTCGGCGCCGACGAGAGCGCCGAGGCGGACGCGCTGATGGCGCAGGCCCGCGCGGTCCTGGACCTCGGCGACGCCTTCGCGGCGAAGCTGCCGGAGGTCGGCGCGGTGGAGCTGCTCCACGAGATGGAGCTGCCCACCTCCGAGCTGCTGGCCCGGCTGGAGCGTGCGGGCATCGCCGCCGACCGGGACCACCTGGAGGGCATGGAGCAGCAGTTCGCGGGCGCCGTGCAGCAGGCGGTGAAGGAGGCGCACGCGGCCGTCGGCCACGAGTTCAACCTCGGCTCGCCCAAGCAGCTCCAGGAGGTGTTCTTCGGCGAGCTGGACCTGCCGAAGACGAAGAAGACGAAGACCGGATACACCACGGACGCGGACGCGCTGGCCTGGCTGGCCACGCAGACCGACCACGAACTGCCGGTGATCATGCTGCGGCACCGGGAGCAGGCCAAGCTGCGGGTGACCGTCGAGGGGCTGGTCAAGGCGATCGCCGCCGACGGCCGGGTGCACACCAGCTTCAGCCAGACCGTCGCCGCGACCGGCCGGCTGTCCTCCACCGATCCCAACCTGCAGAACGTGCCGGTGCGCACCGACGAGGGCCGCGCCATCCGCCGCGGCTTCGTCGTCGGTGAGGGCTACGAGTCCCTGATGACGGCCGACTACAGCCAGATCGAGCTGCGCGTCATGGCCCACCTCTCCGAGGACGAGGGCCTGATCGAGGCGTTCGCGTCCGGTGAGGACCTGCACACCACCGTCGCCTCCCAGGTGTTCGGCGTGGAGCGCGACCAGGTCGACGCCGAGATGCGCCGCAAGATCAAGGCGATGTCGTACGGGCTGGCGTACGGGCTGTCCGCGTTCGGCCTCTCCCAGCAGCTGAACATCGAGCCGGCGGAGGCGCGCGGGCTGATGGAGACGTACTTCGAGCGGTTCGGCGGCGTGCGCGACTACCTGCGCCGCGTCGTCGACGAGGCCCGCGCCACCGGCTACACGGCGACGGTCTTCGGCCGCCGCCGCTACCTGCCCGACCTGAACAGCGACAACCGCCAGCGCCGCGAGGCCGCCGAGCGGATGGCGCTGAACGCCCCGATCCAGGGCACCGCAGCCGACATCGTCAAGGTCGCCATGCTGCGCGTGGACAAGGCCCTCGCCGAGGCCGGGCTGTCGTCGCGGATGCTGCTCCAGCTCCACGACGAGATCGTGCTCGAGATCGCCCCCGGCGAGCGGGAGCGGGTCGAGGAGCTGGTGCGCCGGGAAATGGGCGCGGCCGTCGAGCTGCGGGCCCCGCTGGACGTCTCCGTGGGCGTCGGCGGCGACTGGGAGTCCGCCGCGCACTGACGCCGTACGCGGTGCGCCCGGGCGCCCGTTCCCGCCGTGCGGCGGGGGCGGGCGCCCGCGCGTGCGCGCCGCCCTAGGCGGCGGGCACCCGCGTGCGTGCCGGCTAGGCGGCGGGCACCCGCGTGCGCGTGTCCCGGTCCGGGCGGGGGCGGGCCCGGTCCTGGCGGTGGCGCAGCCGCACGAGGGCCCCGTACAGCAGCAGTCCGACGGTGACGCCGCCGCCCGCGCCGAAGCAGACGGTCGGGATGATGTCGAGCGGAGTGCGGATCCGGTCGTAGAAGTAGAAGGTGAAGAAGCGCAGCACGCGCACGGTCGCCCCGACCGCCGCGCACCCGCCGATCAGGGCCGCGGCGCCCCACCGCTCCGCGCGGCCCAGCACCGGCACCGCGGCGGGCGCGGGCGCGGCCGGCCGCCGCCGCAGGGCGCTCACCGTGAACCAGAGCAGCGCGCAGGCGGCCACCGCCGAGGAGCCGTACTGGACGTAGGAGTAGAGGGGCAGGCCGAAGGCGAGGGGATCACCGAGCCACGGCAGCGCGTTCGTCCCCCAGCGGTCCAGGTGCGTGAAGCTGTCCCACACCACGTGCGTGAGCGAGCCGGCGACCGCCGAGAGGTAGAACCAGAGCGCCAGCCGCCACGGCCGCCGCGTCCGCCAGTGCTCGCCCCGGACGAAGGCGTACGCCGCGCCCTGCCGGCGGCGGGGCAGCAGCGCGACCAGCGGTTCGCGCAGCAGCAGCCAGCACGCCGCGAGGAGCGCCGTCAGGACGGCGTCCGCGGTGGCCACGCCCGGCAGGGAGTGCGTGAAGGAGCCGTAGCCCATGACGCCCTGCACGACCGCGTCGGCGAAGTAGAAGGTGTCCGGTGCGAACGAACCCAGCACGAGCGCCGAGGCGACCAGCGGCCCGCGGGCCCGCCCCGTCCGCCGTATGGCCGGAAGTACGGCGGCCGCGTGGCTGAGAGTGAACGGCACGGCGTCTCCTTGTGCTGTCGGCGTCCGGACAGTATGCGTGAGCTGCGCAGGGACGTGGGGATGTGGTGAATACCGGGCCGCAGTGCGTGCTGTGTGCAGTGAGTTGACGTAGGGTCACGCGGACGTCTAGGGGAGGGGTCCGCTCATGTCGGCACGAATATTCGGGCGCGGGCTGCGCAGGGGAGCGGCCGCGGCCCTGGTCTCGGCACTCGTGGCCGCCGCCATGACGGCCTCTCAGGCTCCGGCGGGCGCCGGTCCGCAGCGGATGGAGGCGGCCGGTGAGGGTGCCGCGCAGCCGCAGGCCGCGACCCCGGGCGGGGACTCCGCCTACTTCACCGAACTGCCGCCGCTGGTGAGCCCCGAACCGCCGGCCGCCGTCCTGCCGGAAGGGCAGCCCGCCGGAGCGGAGCCCGCGGCCGTGCCGTCGCCTTCGCCGGCCGTGGTGCCCGCGGCGGTCCCGCCCGTGGTGGAGGGCGCGCAGGGCATACCGGCGAGCGTCCTCGCGGCGTACCGGGCGGCCGAGCAGCGGCTGAGGGAGAACGACCCCGGGTGCGGGCTGCGCTGGCAGCTGCTCGCGGCGATCGGCAAGGTCGAGTCGGGCCAGGCGCGCAGCGGGCAGGTGGACGCGGCCGGGACGACCCTCCGGCCCATCCTGGGGCCCGTGCTCGACGGCAACGGCTTCGCGAACATCTCCGACACGGACGGCGGCGCCTTCGACGGCGACGCCCGCTACGACCGGGCCGTCGGGCCGATGCAGTTCATCCCGTCCACCTGGGCGGCGTGGGGCCAGGACGCGAACGGCGACGGCCGGCGGGACCCGAACAACATCCACGACGCGGCCCTGGCGGCCGGACGCTACCTGTGCGCGGGCGGCCGGGACCTGCGGGCGGGGGCGGACCTGGACCGGGCCGTGTTGTCGTACAACCAGTCCGCGGAGTACCTGCGGACGGTGCGGTCCTGGTTCGCGTACTACCTCCAGGGTGCGCACGAGGTCCCGGACGCGGGCGGCAGCGGCGCCGGTACGGGCCCGGCGGCCCCGGCGGGCCGCCCGTCGGACCCGAAGCCCACTCCGAAGCCGACGCCGACACCCACGCCGTCGCCGAAGCCGACACCCACGCCGACGCCCACCCCGAAGCCGACGCCCACACCCACGCCGAAGCCGACTCCCACGCCGACGCCCACGCCTACGCCTACGCCGACGCCGACGCCCACACCTACACCGACGCCGACTCCCACCCCGAAGCCGACGCCCACGCCCACGCCCACCCCGAAGCCCACGCCGACCGCCACCCCCACGCCGAAGGCCACCCCGTCGTCGGCCCCGGCCCTGCCCGTGCCGAGCCCCACCCCGGCCCCCTGACGCCCGCTGCCGGCCGGGCCCAGACGGTTCTCATCTCACCGGCGCGTTGCTACGGTACGCCTCCCTGACGACCCATCAGATCCGGGAGGCGCCGCCATGCGCGCACTCGTCGCCGCCGCCATCGGGCTGGCCGCCGCGCTGGCCCTCGTCCTCACCGTGACGGCCGTCGGGGTGCCGGAGGGCAGGACCTCGCCGAGGCCGCTGCTCACCACCGCGCCCGCCGCGCCCGGACAGCAGTAAGGAGGCCGGCCGTGCGACGCAGAGCGAGCCTCGTGCTGCTTGCCCTGGCCGTGTTCTGCGCAGCCCTCGCACCGCTGCTGCGCTGGTACGCGTACCCCAGGCTCGCCAAGGTCCCGCCGGGCCAGTACCAGGAGATGGTCCTGGAGGCCCGGGACGCGACCCTCCTCGACTACGCCGGCGGCATGCAGCCCAAGAAGGTCGACAAGGTGACCATCGTCCAGACCCTCAAGGGCAACGTCGAGGCGTCGAGGGAGATCGAGGCCGACGCCGGCAAGGACGTCGTCGTCTGGGACACGCTCTCCTACATCATCGGGCCGGACGGGAAGATGGTCTCCCGGATCCCCGAGCGCTACATCTTCGACGCCCACACCCAGGACCCGGTACACGCCACCGGCGAGATGGTCGACGGGGACCCGGTCAGGCGCGAGGGCATCGAGTTCAAGTGGCCCTTCTTCACCGAGCCGCGCGACTACCTCTACTTCGACGCGCAGACCCGCACCGCCTCGCCGATCCACTACGTCGGACCGCGCACCTACCGGGGCATGGACGTCTACTACTTCGAGCAGACCGTCCCCTGGACCAAGGTCCCCATGCCGAAGAAGATGCCGATCGAGGGCATCGACCCGGCCACCATCGAGCAGAGCACCGGCACCACCCTCTGGTACACGGTCACGGCCCGGTTCTGGGTCGACCCCGTGACCGGCGCCCCCGTCAACGCCGAGCAGGACATCCGGCAGGAGATGCGCGGCGGCATCGCGGCGGCGGCCCCGGAGGGGCGGCTCACCGCCTTCGCCGGACACGTCACGATGCGCGAGGACTACGCGCGGCACACCCTCGCGCTGGTCTCCGCCAACCGTACGAAGGTCCTCGCGCTGCACACCTACGCCCCGGCCGGCCTCGCGCTGGGCGGTACGGCGCTGCTCGCGGCCGCCCTCTGGCTGGAGGCCCGGGCGCGCCGGGCCCGGGACGGGGGCGTCAGCGCCTGAGCCGGGCGTTGGTGTGCCGGGTCGGCTCCGCGGTGGCCGGGTCCTCGGGCCACGGGTGCTTCGGGTAGCGGCCGCGCAGCTCCGCGCGGACGGCGCGGTAGCCGCCGCGCCAGAAGGAGGCGAGGTCGGCGGTGACGGCGGCGGGCCGGCCCGCCGGCGACAGCAGGTGGACCAGCACCGGCACCCCCGCCACGCGCGGGGTCTCGGCCAGCCCGAACAGCTCCTGGAGCTTCACCGCGAGCACCGGCTGCTCGGCCGTGTAGTCGACGCGGACGCGGGAACCGCTGGGGACCTCGATCCGTTCGGGGGCCAGCTCGTCGAGCCGGGCGCCCTCGCCGGTGGCCCAGGGCAGCAGCCGGTTCAGCGCCTGCCCGGCGTCGATCCGGCCCAGGTCGGCCCGGCGGCGGGCCCGCGACAGCTCGGGCTCCAGCCAGTCGTCGGCCCGCTCCAGCAGCGCCGCGTCGTCCGCCACGTCGGGCCAGGCGCCGCCGAGCGTACGGTGCAGGAAGCCCAGCCGGGCCCGGAGCGCCCGCGCGTCCGCGGACCAGTGCAGCAGGCCGAGCCCCTCGGCGCGCAGCCCGTCCAGCAGGGCGGCCCGTACGAGCGCCGGAGCGGGGTCGCGCAGGGGGCGCGCCACCAGCTCGATGGCCCCGAGCCGCTCGGCGGCGCGGGCCACCAGGTCCCCGTCCTCCCAGCGGACCTCCTCCCCGGAGGCCAGCAGGTGCGCGCCGGCGCTGCGGGCGGTGTCCCCGTCGAGGACGGCGGCCAGCCGGACCCGTGCCGACGCCGCGTGCGGGGCCCGGTCGGCGACGGCCACGGCCAGCCACTCGGCCTGCCGCAGCGAGGACCCCTCGGCCGGCTCGGCCGCCGTCCCGGAGGCCATGAGGAAGGCCCCCGAGCCCTTGGCCCGGGCCACCCGTTCGGGGAACGCGAGGGCCGCGACCAGCCCGGCGGCGGCGTCATCGGCCATGGCGGCGTCGGCCGCCGGGGTGCCGGGGGCGCGGCCGCCGGCCGTAAGGTCCCGCGCAGCGGCCCCGCCACCGGCGGAGCCCAGCGCGCGCTCCAGGCGGGACGCCTC
>NZ_JBEZKZ010000073.1:0-36983 GCF_040651895.1 Streptomyces sp. NPDC048352 | reverse complement strand
CGGCGCCGCCCGCCTCCGGGGGGGGGGGGGGTGGTTCCCCCCGCCTCCGGGGGTTTGGGGGGGGGGGGGTGGGGGGGCGCCCCCCCCAGGGAACGGTGGAAGGGCGGGGAGGGGCAAGCCCCGCGCAGCGGCACACCACCCGCACACGACCCACCGGCCCCGGCCACCCGAACCGACCCCGCCCCACGCCCGACGGACGGAGTCCGGCGCAGCGCGCGAGCGGCGCGAGCGGCGCGTGAAGAAGGTGTGCGGCGCCTCAAGAAGGGAACGCGGCGCGCTGCGACAGGGACAGGGTGCGGTGGGCGGCCGCCACCACCGCCGGGTCCACGAAGCGGCCGTCCGGGAGGGCGAGGGCCCCCGGCATGGCGCGGGCGGCGGTGACGATCTCCTCGGCGGCGGTGACCTCCTCCGGCCCGGGGAGGTAGGCCCGCTCGATCACCGGCAGCTGGCGCGGGTGGATCGCCGCCCGCCCGAGGAACCCCAGCGCCCGCCCCCGCGCGCAGGACACGGCCAGCGCCTCCAGGTCCCGGATGTCCGGGAAGACCGACTGGGCCGGCGGCGCCAGCCCGGCGGCCCGGGCCGCGATGACGACCCTGGAACGCGGCCAGTCGAGCCCGCTCTCCGCGCTGACGCCGAGGTCGGCGCGCAGATCCGCCTCGCCCAGGGTCAGCCCCTGCAAGGAGGGGTGGGCGCGGGCGATCTCGTACGCCCTCTCCACGCCCAGCGCGGACTCCAGCAGCGCGTACAGCGCCACCCCTCCGGTGCGGTCCGCCACCCGGGTGATCTGCTCCGGCGCGTCGACCTTGGGCAGCCGCAGCCCGGCGAGCCCGTGCAGCCCGGCCAGCGCCGTCAGGTCCGCGCCCGACCAGGGGGAGCCGAGGGCGTTGACGCGGACGTGGACGGGGACCGGGGGCCGCTCGGTGAGCAGTTCGGCGGTGGCCGCGCGGGCGTACTCCTTGCGCGAGGCCGACACCGAGTCCTCCAGGTCGACGATGACCGCGTCGGCCCCGCAGCGCAGGGCCTTGGCCACCACCTCCGGGCGGTCCCCGGGTGCGTAGAGCCAGGTCAGGATCACAGTGCTCCCTCCAGGCGGAGAGCGGCGAGCTCGGCCCGGGTCAGGCCGAGCTCGGTCAGGACGGCTTCGGTGTCCGCGCCGTGCGGGCGGCCCGCCCAGCGGATCCCGCCGGGGGTCTCGGACAGCCGGAAGAGGACGTTCTGCATCCTCAGCGGGCCCAGTTCCGGGTCCTCGACCTCGGTGACCGTGTCGAGCGCCGCGAACTGCGGATCGGCCATCACGTCCCGGACGTCGTAGACCAGGGCGACGGCGGCTTCGGCCTCCTCGAAGGCAGCGACCACCTCGTCCGCCTTGTGCCGTGCGATCCAGCCGCCGACCGCCTCGTCGATGACCCCGGCATGGGCGGCCCGCCCGGAACCGGTCGGGAACCAGGGCTCGGCGACCAGCTCCGGCCGGCCGACGAGGCGCACCACCCGCTCCGCGACCGACTGCGCCGAGGCGGACACCGCCAGCCAGCGGCCGTCCGCGCTGCGGTAGGTGTTGCGGGGGGCGTTGTTGGCCGAGCGGTTGCCGGTGCGCGGCTGGACGTAGCCGAGCTGGTCGTACCAGAGCGGGTGCGGGCCGAGCACGGTGAGGATCGGCTCGATGATGGCCAGGTCCACGACCTGCCCGCGCCCGGTGCGGTCGCGCGCCGCCAGCGCCGTCATCACCGCGTACGCGGTGGTCAGCGCGGCGATGGAGTCCGCGAGCCCGAAGGGAGGGAGGGTCGGCGGGCCGTCCGGCTCGCCGGTGATCGAGGCGAACCCGCTCATCGCCTCGGCGAGGGTGCCGAAGCCCGGGCGGCGGGCGTACGGGCCCTGCTGGCCGAAGGCCGTGACGCGGGCCAGGACCAGCCGCGGGTTGGCGGCGGACAGCTCGGTCCAGCCCAGCCCCCACCGCTCCAGGGTGCCGGGGCGGAAGTTCTCGACGACCACGTCGGCGGTGGCGGCCAGCCGCAGCAGGGTGTCCCGGCCGCCGGGCGTGGACAGGTCGAGGGTCATCGTCCGCTTGTTCCGCCCGAGCAGCTTCCACCACAGCCCGACCCCGTCCTTGGCGGGGCCGTGCCCGCGGGAGGGGTCGGGCCGGTGCGGGTGCTCGACCTTGACCACCTCGGCCCCGAAGTCCCCGAGCAGGGTGGCGGCGAGGGGCCCGGCGAAGAGGGTGGCGAGGTCGAGCACGCGCAGCCCCGCGAGGGGGCCGCCGACGGCTTCCGGGCCGGCCGCGGCGGGTGCGCGTCCGTCGGCGGGCGCGCGTCCGGCCGGGGTCACGAGGCCGCTCCGGATCCGGCGCCGCTCCCCGTCCCGGGCGCCCCGGCGGCCGGCGCCCCCGGCCGCGGCCCGGCCGGCGAAGGGCCGGGGGCAGGGCCGGGGCCGGGGTTCCCGCCCGGCCCGGCCGCGGGGGAGTCCGGTACCGGCCCGGCCGGGGCGAGGGCGTCCGTCTCCGCCCGGGTCGGCATGGAGTCCTGCGCGCCGGGCCGCTGGACCGACAGGGCCGCCGCCGCCGAGGCCCAGCGCAGCGCCTCCGGCATGGCGCGGCCCTCCCCGAGGGCCACCGCGAGCGCCCCGACGAAGGTGTCCCCGGCGGCGGTGGTGTCCACCGCCCGCACCCGGGGCGCGGCCACGGTGAGGGGCTCGCGCCCCCGGGCCGCGTACAGGCACCCGGCCGCGCCCAGGGTGACCACCACCTCCGGCACCTCGCGCAGCAGCGCCTCGGCGGCCCGCAGCGGGTCGGTGAGGCCGGTGAGGGCGGCGGCCTCGTGCTCGTTCGGGACGAGCAGGTCGGTGGCGGCGAGCAGGCCGGCCGGCAGCGGCTGCGCCGGGGCCGGGGTGAGGACCGTACGGACGCCGTGCGCGCGGGCGGCGAGGGCGCCGGCGAGGACGGCCTCCAGGGGGAGTTCCAGCTGGAGCAGCAGGCAGTCGGCGGCGCCGATCCGCGACGCGTCGCCCGCCTCCAGGCCGGTGACACGGGCGTTGGCGCCGGGAATGACGACGATGCTGTTCCCGCCCTCGTCGTCCACCGTGATGTGCGCGGTTCCGCTCGGCCCCTCGACGGTGCGCAGGGCGGCGGTCTCGACCCCGGACGCGGCGAGCCCGGCCCGCAGCCGTACGCCGAACTCGTCCGTCCCGACCGCGCCGATCATCACCACCTCCCCGCCGAGGCGAGCGGCGGCCACCGCCTGGTTGGCGCCCTTGCCGCCGGGGACCGTGCGGAACTCCCGCCCGGTGACGGTCTCCCCGAGGCGGGGGGCCTTGGGCACGTAGGCGACGAGGTCCATGTTGGTACTGCCGAGCACGGCGATGGCCGTCATGATCGGGTTGCCTCCTGGGCGGTGAGGTGGGCGAGGGTGTCGAAGCCGACGCCGTCGAAACCGGCGACGGTGGTGGCGAGGCGGTTCCCCAGCGGTGCGGTCCAGCGCTCGGGGATCCGCTCCGGGGACCCGGCCAGGAGCCCGGCGATCGACCCGGCGGTGGCGCCGTTGGAGTCGGTGTCCCAGCCGCCGGACACCGCCCGGCACACGGAGTGCGTGAAGTCCCCGTCGGCGTGGGTGAGGGCGGCCGCGATCAGCGCGGTGTTGGGGACGGCGTGCACCCAGTGGTAGTGGCCGTAGCGGGCGTGCAGCCGGTCCACGACGCGCTCGAACCCGCACTCCGGACGGGTGGGACCCGACTCCTCGCGGGCGGCGCGGATCCCGAAGCGGACGGCTTCGGCGAGGCGCGAGCCGGGCGGTACGACGCCCAGGCCGGCCCGGAGCGCGCCGTGCACGTCGGCCCGGCCGCCGGCGGCCTGGGCGGTGGCGGCCGCGATGAAGAGCGCGGCGTAGACCCCGTTGGCGGTGTGGGTGAGGGTGGCGTCCCGCCAGGCCTGCTCGGCGGCCGCGGCCGGGTCCGCCGGGTTGGTCCAGCCGTGGACGTCGGCGCGGATGAGGGCGCCGATCCACTCGCGGAAGGGGTTGTGGCGGGTGGCGGTGAGCGGGGGTTCCAGCCCCTGGAGGAGGTTGCGGTAGGCGACGCGCTCGGCGGTGAAGGTGCGGCCGGCGGGGAGTTCGTCGAGCCAGAGGCGGCCCAGGTCGGCGGTGGTGAACCCCTTGCCGTGCCGCCGGAGCAGCAGCAGGCCGAGCAGGGGGTGGTCGAGGTCGTCGTCCTCGGGCGCGCCGTCGATGTTCTCGGCGAGGGAGGTGGGCGCGGAACGCCGGTTCCACGGATGGGCGGCCAGGACGTCCGCGGGGACGCCGCGTGCGGTGAACCAGTCGTCCAGCGGCCAGTTCCCGGCGGCGCGGGCGAGGGCGCGGATCCCCTCCAGGGGGAGCTTCTCCACGGGTTTGCCGAGTACGCAGCCGACGGCCCGCCCGAGCCAGGCGGCCTCCAGCCGGCGTTGCAGCCCCGGCTCCGCCTCCGCGCGGGCCGGCGGAGGCGGGGACGCGGGCCAGGTGGCGCGCAGGGCCGGCCAGGCGGTGGGCTCGGCCGCGGCCGAGGGGACGGGCAGGGCCGCGAGGCCGTCCAGCAGGCGGCCGGCGAGGGCGCGCAGCTCCGGCGAGGCCGGGACGGCGGAGGCCCCGGCCCGGGCGGGGGCCGGACGGCCGCCCGCCGCGAGCCAGGTGCGCAGGGCCGGGCCGGGGTCCCGGCCGTCCTCCGCCGCCTGGCGCAGCTCGTGGCCGATCAGGTCCTCGGGCTGCACCCAGGTGAGGCGTACGCGGTCCGGGGCGGCGGCGGGGGAGGCCGTCACCCCGGCGGCGGCCGGGGCCGCCCCCGTACGGGAGGCCGTCACCGCGCGGACGCGATGGCGGCGAAGGCGCTCTCGTGGGCGCGCCGGCGGGACCGGTCCCGGTCGAAGACCTCCCGGGCGACCGCGGCGAGCTCCGCCGCCGGGGCGTGCAGGTCGAGGCGGCTGGCCTCCGCGACCTGCTTCGCCCAGCCGGCCGGCACCGCGGACTCCCCGCCCAGGGCCCCCGCGATCGCCCCCGCCATCGTGGCGGTGGAGTCGCAGTCGCGGCCGTAGTTGACCGCGCCGAGCACGGCGGTCTCGTACCGCCCGTCCGTGACCAGCAGCATCCCGAGGGCGATCGGCAGCTCCTCGACGGAGTGCAGGCGGGACGGGCGCCGGGCGCCCAGCGAGGGGGCGCGGTAGTCGGGGCCGACCGAGTCGTACGGGGCCACCGCCGCCCGCAGCGGGGCGAGGGCGGACTCGGCGTCCCGGTGCCGCAGCGCGACGTCGCGTACCGCCGCGATGGCCTCGCGGGTGCCGTCCTTGGCCAGGGACAGCGCGGTGTCCACCACCGACGCGGCGCTCGCCCCCGGAATGCAGGCCGCCGCGACTGCGGCCGCGAAGACGCCCGCCGCCTCCCGCCCGTACGAGGACTGGTGCGCGCCCGCGACGTCCAGCGCCTCGGCGTACGCGGCGGCCGGGTTGCCCGCGTTGACCAGCCCGACCGGTGCCATGTACATCGCCGCGCCGCAGTTGACGATGTTGCCGTTGCCCGCCTCGCGGGGGTCCGCGTGCGCGTAGTGCAGCCGGGTCACGATCCACTTCTCGGCGAGGAACACCCGCTGGAGGGGCAGGGCCTCGGCCTCCAGCTCGGGGATCCAGCGCGGGACGCCCATCAGGTCCGGTACGAGGTGCTCGGCGACCGCGTAGGCGTCCAGGTGGTCGCGTACGGCCGCGTAGACGCGGACCAGCGCGTGCGTCATGAGGGTGTCGTCGGTGACGTGGCCGTCGCCCTTGTGGTAGGGCGCGATGGGTCTGGCGGTGCGCCAGTCCTCGTACCAGGGGCCGACGATGCCGTGGACGCGGCCGCCGTGCCGTTCGGCGATCTGTTCCGGGGACCAGCCCTCCACCGGGCCGCCGAGGGCGTCGCCCACGGCGGCTCCGACGAGGGCGCCCGTGAACCGGTCCTCCAGTGTGAGGGTCATGCCCGGATCATCCCTTCCGTGTGGTGAGTTCCGTACGCGTGAGCAGTGCGGCGAGTTCGACGAGGTCGGTTCCGGCCAGCCGGGGCAGGGCGCAGCCGGAGAGGGTGCGGCAGGCCTCGCGCCAGGCGGCGGGGAGGGAGTCGCCGCCGCCGAGGGCGCCGGTGAGGGCGCCGGCGAGGGCGGGGGCGGAGTCGGCGACGCGGGAGAGGCAGGCGGCGGCCGGGACGGCCTCGCAGACCCGGCCGCGGGCGGCGGTGGCGAGGGCGAGGGCGACGGGGACGGTCTCGGCGGCGGCGATGCCGTAGCTGTAGACGTGGTCGACGATCTGGTGCTCCAGGAGCGGGACGAGGGCGAAGGCGCCGCCGGTCTCCGCGCGGGCGAGGGTGACGGCGTGCCGGGCGTTGCGGCCGATCTCGGTGGCGGCGGGCAGCTGGGCCAGCGCGGTGTCGACGGCCGTGTCGGTGTCCGCGCCCGCGAGGGCGGCGGCGACGGCGGCGGCCATGGCGCGGGCGCCGTGGACCCCGTCGCCGTCCTGGGTGTAACGGGCGTCGAACTCGGCGAGGTCCGCGGCCGCTTCGGGATCGCCGGGGTGCACGACGGCGAGTACGCAGGCACGCACGCAGGCGGCGTCGTCGAAGTAGTGCGGGTTGTCGTGGCCGGTGGCGGGCGGGCGCAGGCCGGCGGCGAGGTTGCCGAGCCCGGCGCGCACCGAGATGCGGGCGCGCATCGGGAGCACGGCGGACTCCACCTCGGGGGCGCGTTCCGCGGCCGCGGCGACCTCGCTGGCCAGGGCGTTCCAGGCGAGGTCGATGGCGGCGCGCATGCGGCGGGAGCGGGAGAGGTCGCTGAGCAGTGCCCCGGCGGCGGTGAGGACGGATTCCGCGGCGAAGGCGGCCCATTCGGCGTCGTCGGAGGGGCCGAGGCGCAGCGGTTCGGGGGGCTGGTTGAGGGCGATGGGGACGGGGAGGGTGGTGGTGGCGTTCTGCTCCGCGAAGGTGTCGAGCTCGCGGGTGAGGCGGCGGGTCCACTCGGGCATCCGGCTGGCCCGGTGCCGCGCGGCGGGCCACCCGGCGGCGTCGCCGGCGGCGAGGCCGAGGAGGAGCCCCTCGATCCGCCGGGGCGCCTGCGGCGGGCCGGGCGTACGGGGCACCGGGGCGGTGGCCTGTGCGGGGGGTTCCTGGCCGGTGGCCTCCGGCGGTGGGATGGGCGTACGGGGCTCCTGGCGCGGGGCGGCGGGCAGCGTGCCCGGGCTGCGGGCCGGGGCGGAGACGTCCCCCACCCCGCCCCTTCCCGAAACCGGGGGCAGGCCCCCGGCCCCCCACGCCGTACCGGCGCGCGCCCCCGGGGCCGGTGCGTCCGGCGGCGTGCCGGTGCGGAGGTCTGCGGATGCCGGGTTCGGGGGCGTGCCGGCGCGCGATCCCGCGGCCGGTGCCTCCTGTGGCAGGCCGGCCCGGGGGCCTGCGGCCGGAGGACCGGGCGTCGGCGCGGTCGGAGTCTCTGGCGGCGGACCGGCGTGAAATCCCACGGCGCCTGCCTGCGGCGGCGTGCCGGTGTGGGGGCCGGCGGACGCCGGGGCCGGCGGCGGGCCGGTGGGGGAGTCTGCGGATGCCGGGTTCGGGGACGGGTCGGTGAGGGCGTCCGGGGTCATCGGGCGGGCTCGGTTTCCGGGGTGAGGAGGTCCGCGATGTCCAGGACGTGGTAGCCGCGCATCGACGGCAGGCAGCTGCCCCGGACCGGGCCGATGGCCGACGCCCAGGCCTCGGGGATCGCCGCCGCCCCCGACAGGGCGCCGGCCAGGGCGCCCGCCACCGCCGCGGTGGTGTCGGCGTCCCGGCCCATGTTGACCGCCGTCAGGACGGAGGCGGAGAAGTCGCCCGCGCAGGCGGCGAAGGCCCCGAAGGCCAGGCCCACCGCCTCCGGCGCGAGGTCCGTCCACGGGTAGCCGCCGATCACGACGGCCGACCGTACCGCCCGCTCCCCGCGCGGGGCGGCGGTCACCGCGCGGCGCAGCGAGCGGGCCGTCCAGGAGTCGGACGGGATGACCGACAGCGCCGCCGAGACCGCGGAGACGGGGGAGCCGCCCGCCATGGCCGCGGCCACCCCGGCGGCGACGGCCTGGCCGCCGTAGATGCCCTCCCCGTCGTGGCTGACCGAGCCGTCGATGGCGACGAGCCGGGCCGCCTCCGCGGGGCGGCCCGCCGCGAACACCCCGAACGGGGCCGCCCGCATCGCGAGCCCGTCCGACCAGGCGTGCCGGTGCTGAGCCGAGATGGGCGCGGCCAGGCCTCGGCGGAGGTTCTCGAGGGTGCCGCGCTCCGAGAAGCCGGCGCCGCGGAAGGGGCCCTCGTCCAGGTCGGCGATCCAGTGGTGCCAGGCCCGCTCGACGTGCGCGACGGTCAGGGCGGAGCCGTGGCGGGCGAGCAGCAGGCCCGAGAAGATGGCGTATTCCGTGTCGTCCGTGCCGGCCGGGTCGTCCGAGACGAAGCCTTCGATCCGGCCCCATCTCGCCCGGATCTCCGACGGCTTCATGTTCTCCGCGGGGGCGCCCAGCGCGTCACCCACCGCGAGGCCGAGAAGTGCGCCCCTGGCCCGTTCGAGGATGAGCTGCGGATTGCATGCAATCAGCTCCATGGCGCGCCTCTCCACTTGGTGGGACTCATCATGAGCCCTTGGGGGATTTGTGCCACGGCATGAGGTTTGTCTGTCGCCGCGAAACACCCCCCGCGCACCCCCGTCACCCGGTCGCCGACCCGCGAAACCCCAGGTAAGTACGGCCTTCCTTGCTGGCGGGAGCCGTAATTCGTGCGTACTTTCGAGGTGTTCCGGGGGAGCGCCCCGCGCCGGGCACCACCGCGCGTGGCTTTCGCGTACCCGCTCGTACCCATTCGTACAAAAGGGGAGATACGCCGTGTCCATCATCGACATCGAAGCGCCGCTGCACACCGCCCACCGCGACAACCACACCCACCGCGACGTCAACGGTGGATGGCTGCGGCCGGCCGTCTTCGGTGCCATGGACGGGCTCGTCTCCAACCTCGCCCTGATGACCGGGGTGGCCGGCGGCGCCGTCGCCCCGCAGACCATCGTGATCACCGGCCTGGCGGGCCTGGCCGCCGGCGCCTTCTCGATGGCGGCCGGCGAGTACACCTCCGTCGCCTCGCAGCGCGAGCTGGTCCTCGCCGAACTGGACGTGGAGCGCCAGCAGCTGCGCAAGCACCCGGTGGACGAGATGGAGGAGCTGGCCGAGCTCTACGTCTCGCGGGGTGTCGAGCCGGCGCTCGCCCGCGAGGTCGCGATGCAGCTGTCGCGCGACCCGGACCAGGCGCTGGAGATCCACGCCCGCGAGGAGCTGGGGATAGACCCCGACGACCTGCCCTCGCCGCTCGTCGCCGCCGTGTCCTCCTTCGGCTCCTTCGCGCTGGGCGCGCTGCTGCCCGTACTGCCCTACCTGCTCGGGGCCACCGCCCTGTGGCCCGCCGTGCTGCTGGCGCTGGTCGGGCTCTTCGCCTGCGGAGCGGTGGTCGCGCGGGTGACGGCCCGGTCCTGGTGGTTCAGCGGTCTGCGCCAGCTCGTCCTGGGTGGCGCCGCTGCGGGTGTGACGTACATCCTGGGAACCTGGATCGGCGGCGCCATAGGCTAACGGCGGCGGGAATGAGACACTATGCAGCACGCAACATAAGTAGTCCGTTACCCGGTGGTTTCGGTTCCGTGACCGCTGGGCATCACACCAGGGCGCCGGGCAACGATGCCCGTCTCGCGCCGGGACCACGGAAGCGTCTGCGACCCCCTGAAGGTCCCTTCTTTCTGCCTCGGGCAGTGTCCGCATGCTGGAATGTGATATCCGGTTCTCGGAATTACCGTCATCATGTAGCCTGCACCAACTTTCGCAGAGGGCCAACGTCGTCCCTCGGCTATGCACATATGCCACGACGACGACGGGAGAGCCGATGCGTTCCGCATCCACGCACTCCGCGACCGGCTCCAGCACCACCGCCTGGTCGCCCATGGACGGTCGCCCCGCCCAGCAGGGCATGTACGACCCCCGCAACGAGAAGGACGCCTGCGGCGTCGGATTCGTGGCGAACCTCACCGGCGAGGCCACCCACACTCTCGTTGAGCAGGCCCTGACCGTCCTGCGGAACCTCGAGCACCGCGGCGCCACCGGCTCCGAGCCGGACTCCGGCGACGGCGCGGGCATCCTCTCCCAGGTGCCGGACGCCTTCCTGCGCGAGGTCGCGGGCTTCGAGCTTCCCGAGGCCGGCGCGTACGCCGTCGGCATCGCCTTCCTCCCCGCCGACGGCCCCGCACAGGCCGTCGCCGTGGAGCAGATCGAGGCCATCGCCGCCGAGGAGAACCTGACGGTCCTCGGCTGGCGCGAGGTGCCGGTGACGCCGGACCTGCTCGGCAACGGCGCCCGCACCACCATGCCGGCCTTCTCCCAGCTGTTCGTGAGCAACGGCAGCACCGGCATCGAGCTGGACCGCAAGGCCTTCGTCCTGCGCAAGCGCGCCGAGCGCGAGGCCGGCGTCTACTTCCCGTCGCTCTCCGCGCGCACCATCGTCTACAAGGGCATGCTGACCACCGGCCAGCTGGAGCCCTTCTTCCCGGACCTCTCCGACCGCCGCTTCGCCTCGGCGCTCGCCCTGGTCCACTCCCGGTTCTCGACGAACACCTTCCCCTCCTGGCCGCTCGCCCACCCGTACCGCTTCGTCGCGCACAACGGCGAGATCAACACGGTCAAGGGCAACCGGAACTGGATGAAGGCCCGCGAGTCCCAGCTGGCGTCCGACGTCTTCGGCGACGGCGTGCTCGACCGGATCTTCCCGATCTGCACCCCGGACGCCTCCGACTCGGCCTCCTTCGACGAGGTCCTGGAGCTGCTGCACCTCGGCGGCCGGTCGCTGCCGCACAGCGTGCTGATGATGATCCCGGAGGCGTGGGAGAACCACACCTCCATGGACCCGGCCCGCCGCGCGTTCTACCAGTACCACTCCACGCTGATGGAGCCCTGGGACGGACCCGCCTGCGTCACCTTCACCGACGGCAC
The DNA here is from genome assembly GCF_040651895.1 of Streptomyces sp. NPDC048352. Classification (NCBI taxonomy): domain Bacteria; kingdom Bacillati; phylum Actinomycetota; class Actinomycetes; order Kitasatosporales; family Streptomycetaceae; genus Streptomyces; species Streptomyces sp. NPDC048352. The sequence goes on along the minus strand of NZ_JBEZKZ010000073.1, from coordinate 25,975 downwards.
CCAGGTCGGCGCGGTCCTCGACCGCAACGGCCTGCGCCCCGGCCGCTACTGGGTCACCGACGACGGCCTCGTCGTCCTCGGCTCCGAGGTCGGCGTCCTCGACATCGACCCGGCCAAGGTCGTCCGCAAGGGCCGCCTGCAGCCCGGCAAGATGTTCCTCGTCGACACCGCCCAGAAGCGCATCGTCGAGGACGACGAGATCAAGGACGAGCTGGCCGGCGCCGCGCCCTACGCCGAATGGCTGGAAACCGGCGAGATCGAGCTGACGGACCTGCCCGAGCGCGAGCACATCGTGCACACCCACGCCTCGGTCACCCGCCGCCAGCAGACCTTCGGCTACACCGAGGAAGAGCTGCGCGTCATCCTCGCGCCCATGGCCCGCACCGGCGGCGAAGCCCTCGGCTCCATGGGTACGGACTCGCCCATCGCGGCCCTGTCCGAGCGCCCGCGGCTGCTCTTCGACTACTTCACCCAGCTCTTCGCGCAGGTCACCAACCCGCCGCTGGACGCCATCCGCGAGGAGCTCGTCACCTCGCTGCTGTCCTCGATCGGCCCGCAGTCCAACCTGCTCGAGCCGACCGCCGCGTCCTGTCGCAGCGTCACCCTGCCCTTCCCGGTGATCGACAACGACGAGCTCGCCAAGCTCATCCACATCAACGCCGACGGCGACATGCCGGGCATGAAGGCCGCCACCCTCTCGGGCCTCTACCGGGTCTCCGGCGGCGGCGACGCCCTCGCCGCCCGGATCGAGGAGATCCGCGCCGAGGCCGACGCCGCCATCGCGGCCGGCGCCCGCCTGATCGTCCTGTCGGACCGCCACTCGGACGCCGAGCACGCGCCGATCCCGTCGCTGCTGCTCACCTCCGCCGTGCACCACCACCTCATCGCCACCAAGCAGCGCACCCAGGTGGGCCTGCTGGTCGAGGCCGGCGACGTCCGCGAGGTCCACCACGTCGCCCTGCTCATCGGCTACGGCGCCGCGGCCGTCAACCCGTACCTGGCCATGGAGTCCGTCGAGGACCTGCTGCGCGCCGGCACCTTCCTGTCCGGCCTGGAGCCGGAGCAGGCCATCAAGAACCTGATCTACGCCCTCGGCAAGGGCGTCCTGAAGGTCATGTCGAAGATGGGCATCTCCACCGTCGCCTCCTACCGCGGCGCCCAGGTCTTCGAGGCCGTCGGCCTGAACGAGGAGTTCGTCGGCACGTACTTCAGCGGCACCGCCACCAAGATCGGCGGCGCCGGCCTGGACGTCATCGCCAAGGAGGTGGCCGCCCGCCACGCCAAGGCGTACCCGGCGACCGGCATCGCGGCCACGCACCGCGCGCTGGAGATCGGCGGCGAGTACCAGTGGCGCCGCGAGGGCGAGCCGCACCTGTTCGACCCGGAGACGGTCTTCCGCCTCCAGCACGCCACCCGCAACCGCCGGTACGACATCTTCCGCAAGTACACGGACCGCGTGAACGAGCAGTCCGAGCGCCTGATGACGCTCCGCGGCCTGTTCGGCTTCAAGACGGGTGAGTCGGGCCGTCCGTCGATCTCCATCGACGAGGTCGAGCCGGTCTCCGAGATCGTCAAGCGCTTCTCCACCGGCGCCATGTCGTACGGCTCCATCTCCAAGGAGGCGCACGAGACCCTCGCCATCGCCATGAACCAGCTGGGCGGCAAGTCCAACACCGGTGAGGGCGGCGAGGACCCGGACCGCCTGTACGACCCGGCGCGCCGCTCGTCCATCAAGCAGGTCGCCTCCGGCCGGTTCGGCGTCACCAGCGAGTACCTCGTCAACGCCGACGACATCCAGATCAAGATGGCGCAGGGCGCCAAGCCCGGCGAGGGCGGCCAGCTGCCCGGCCACAAGGTCTACCCGTGGGTCGCCAAGACCCGCCACTCCACCCCGGGCGTCGGCCTGATCTCCCCGCCGCCGCACCACGACATCTACTCCATCGAGGACCTCGCCCAGCTGATCCACGACCTCAAGAACGCCAACCCGGCCGCGCGCATCCACGTGAAGCTCGTGTCCGAGGTCGGCGTCGGCACGGTCGCGGCGGGCGTCTCCAAGGCGCACGCGGACGTCGTCCTGATCTCCGGCCACGACGGCGGCACGGGCGCGTCTCCTCTGACCTCCCTCAAGCACGCGGGCGGCCCCTGGGAGCTCGGCCTCGCCGAGACCCAGCAGACCCTGCTGCTCAACGGGCTGCGCGACCGCATCGTGGTCCAGACCGACGGCCAGCTCAAGACCGGCCGCGACGTCGTCATCGCCGCGCTGCTCGGCGCCGAGGAGTTCGGTTTCGCGACCGCACCGCTCGTCGTCTCCGGCTGCGTCATGATGCGCGTCTGCCACCTGGACACCTGCCCCGTCGGCATCGCCACCCAGAACCCGGTCCTGCGCGACCGCTTCTCCGGCAAGCCCGAGTTCGTCGTCAACTTCTTCGAGTTCATCGCGGAGGAGGTGCGCGAGCTCCTCGCCGAGCTGGGCTTCCGCACGATCGAGGAGGCCGTCGGCCACGCCGAGCTCCTCGACACCAGCAAGGCCGTCACGCACTGGAAGGCGCAGGGCCTCGACCTCGAGCCCCTCTTCTACGTGCCGGAGCTGCCCGAGGGCGCGGTCCGCCACGCCCTGATCGAGCAGGACCACGGCCTGGAGAAGGCCCTCGACAACGAGCTGATCGAGCTCGCCGCCGACGCGCTGAACGCCGACTCCGCCGAAGCCGCCCAGCCGGTCCGTGCCCAAGTCGCGATCCGCAACATCAACCGGACCGTCGGCACCATGCTCGGCCACCACGTCACCAGGAAGTTCGGTGGCGCGGGCCTGCCCGACAACACCATCGACCTGACCTTCACCGGGTCGGCCGGCCAGTCCTTCGGCGCCTTCCTGCCGAGCGGCATCACCCTGCGCCTGGAGGGCGACGCCAACGACTACGTCGGCAAGGGCCTCTCCGGCGGCCGCGTGATCGTCCGCCCGGACCGCGCCGCCGACCACCTCGCCGAGTACTCCACCATCGCCGGCAACACCATCGGCTACGGCGCCACCGGCGGCGAGATGTTCCTGCGCGGCCGCACCGGCGAACGCTTCTGCGTCCGCAACTCCGGTGCCCTGGTCGTCTCGGAGGGCGTGGGCGACCACGGCTGCGAGTACATGACCGGCGGTACGGCGGTCGTCCTCGGCGAGACGGGCCGCAACTTCGCGGCCGGCATGTCGGGCGGCGTCGCGTACGTCATCGACCTCGACCCCCGCCAGGTCAACGTCGGCAACAAGGAGGCCGTCGAGGCCCCCTCCGACGCCGACAAGCAGTGGCTGCACGATGTGGTGCGCCGCCACGAGGAGGAGACCGGCTCGACCGTGGCCGCGAAGCTCCTGGCTGACTGGGACGCCGCGGCGGCCCGCTTCAGCAAGATCATCCCGACCACGTACAAGGCAGTGCTCGCCGCCAAGGACGCCGCTGAGCTGGCCGGACTCTCCGAGTCCGAGACCACCGAGAAGATGATGGAGGCGGCGACCCATGGCTGACCCGAAGGGCTTCCTCACCACCCCGCGCGAAACCGCCTGCACCCGTCCCGTGGCCGAACGCCTCAAGGACTGGAACGAGGTCTACGTCCCGGGCTCGCTGCTCCCGATCATCAGCAAGCAGGCCGGCCGCTGCATGGACTGCGGCATCCCGTTCTGCCACAACGGCTGCCCGCTCGGGAACCTGATCCCGGAGTGGAACGACTACGCCTACCGCGAGGACTGGACGGCGGCCTCCGAGCGCCTCCACGCCACCAACAACTTCCCGGAGTTCACCGGGCGGCTGTGCCCGGCCCCGTGCGAGTCGGCGTGCGTCCTCGGCATCAACCAGCCGGCCGTCACGATCAAGAACGTCGAAGTCTCGATCATCGACCAGGCCTGGGACAACGGCGACGTCACCCCGCAGGCGCCCGAGCGCCTGTCCGGCAAGACCGTGGCCGTCATCGGCTCCGGCCCGGCCGGCCTGGCCGCCGCCCAGCAGCTGACGCGGGCCGGCCACACCGTGGTCGTGTACGAGCGCGCCGACCGCATCGGCGGCCTGCTGCGCTACGGCATCCCCGAGTTCAAGATGGAGAAGGTGCACATCAACCGCCGCATCGAGCAGATGCGCGCGGAGGGCACCAAGTTCCGTACCGGCATCGAGGTCGGCCGCGACATCACCGCCACCGACCTGCGCAAGCGGTTCGACGCGGTCGTCGTCGCGGCGGGCGCCACCGTCTCCCGCGACCTGCCGGTCCCCGGCCGCGACCTCAAGGGCATCCACTTCGCGATGGAGTACCTGCCCCTCGCGAACAAGGTCCAGGAGGGCGACTTCATGGCGCCCCCCATCACGGCCGAGGGCAAGCACGTGGTCGTCATCGGCGGCGGCGACACCGGCGCGGACTGCGTGGGCACCGCCCACCGCCAGGGCGCGCTGTCGGTGACGCAGCTGGAGATCATGCCGCGCCCGTCGGAGGACCGCCCGGCCGGCCAGCCGTGGCCGACCTTCCCGATGCTGTACAAGGTCACCTCGGCCCACGAGGAGGGCGGCGAGCGGATCTACTCCGTCTCCACCACCCACTTCGAGGGCGACGAGGACGGCAACGTCCAGGCCCTGCACCTGGTCGAGGTCTCCTTCGAGGACGGCAAGCTGGTCCAGAAGCCCGGCACCGAGCGGGTCCTCCCGGCCCAGCTGGTCACCCTGGCGATGGGCTTCACCGGCACCGACCAGTCCAACGGCCTGGTCGAGCAGTTCGGCGTCAGCCTGGACGAGCGGGGCAACATCGCCCGCGACGCCTCGTACGCCACCGACGCCGACGGCGTCTTCGTCGCCGGCGACGCGGGCCGCGGCCAGTCGCTCATCGTGTGGGCCATCGCGGAAGGCCGCTCGGCCGCCCGCGGCGTGGACCGCTACCTGACCGGCACCAGCACCCTCCCGTACCCGGTCAAGCCGACGGACCGCTCCCTGATGGTGTAGCGCCCCGCAGCGCCCCCGCCGCGCGAACGGCGGGACCCCTCATACGGTCCGTACAACGGCGTACGGAACTCCGACCCGCGCCCGCCATGTCCCCGACCAGGGATGGCGGGCGCGGTGGCGTTCCGGGGGTGGCTACTCGGGCTGGACGACCGTGGCGGCCCAGCGGAGGGTGGGGGTCGAGGTGGTGACCACCGCGCCGAATCCGCCGTGGAGGCCCGTGCCCAGGGGGATGGTGAGGCGGGCCGGGGCGTCCGCGGGGCAGTCCAGGGTGAAGGGGGCCGGGTTGCGGTCCGGGTGTTCGTCGAGGGTGAAGGACACCACCATGCTGCCGCCGCCCTCACAGGCGAAGGTGGTGTACGTGTCCAGGTACGGGGACAGCCCGCCCGAGACGAAGCCGCTGGAGCCGGCCACTTCGGGCACCCAGATCAGGCCGTCCAGGCCGGGATGGGGCAGGAGTTCGGTCTGGTCGGCCGCCTGGGCGGCGCCGGTGGCCAGGACGAGGACCGCCGTAGTGGCCGCGAGCGCAAGGGCGGTGCGTCGGCGTCCCTGGAACGTGTGCTTCATGGGTCCCCCCGGAGGTGTGTTCGGCTCCCTCCACGCTAGGGGCCGGCACTGACAGCGGGGGCAAGCCCGTGTGGAGAGGCCTGTCCAACACCGCCCTGCTCCCCGGGAGCGCCGGCTTCCTCAGCCGTATTCGGCGCGGGGCCCGGCCAGTCGATCGGCCACGACGGACAGCCAACTGCTCGGCGCGTAGGGGGCCGGTGGGTCGATCTCCATGCCGAGCTTGGCGATGCCGACAGCGTAATCGACCTCCTCCAGGCCCAGGGCGAGGAGTTCGCGCCTCACCGATGACTCGCGCCACGAGGAACTGGCCGAGTTCGGGGAAGCGGGCGTGCCATTCCCAGTGCGTCTCGGGCAGGCCATCGGCGGCGGGACCCGGCCCTCCTTGCTGTTCGGCGACCGAGAGGGTCCAGGGGCGGGTGTGCCAGGTGTGGCGCAGGTAGGCGGTGAGGGCCCGACCGGCCCGGTCGGTGGTGTGTGTTTTGGGCGAGCCAGCGGTGGGTGACCTGCTGAGTGGCCCACTGGGCGGTTTCCCGGTCGGGGTAGGTGGCGGATCTGGTGGGCACGCGGGTTCCGGTTCGGCTGGATAGGGTCAGATGTTCTGGAAGTTCCAGAACACGGCCACTTCTTCGTCGTTCACGGCGATCAGGCCGGCGTCCCAGCCGTAGCAGCTGAAGGGGTCGAGGCCGCCCCAGACGCCCTGTTCGTAGAAGTCGGGATGGTCGCCCTTCCAGCCGATGTTGGAGTAAAAGCGGGTAGTGGCCGGGAAGCGCGAGAGGATCACGTCTGCCCGGCGTTCCATCTCGGGTCTGCGTTCCTCCCACTGCGAAGCCTTGGCGACGTCCAGGCCGAGTACCCCGAGCAGGACGATCAGTGATCTTGCCGAAGCCCGGGGGAGCTCTCTCACTCGTGGTCGGTATCGTTCCGCGTCGACGGCAGTGGAGGGGGTCTCCAGCCAAGGGAACAGCGGGCCTTCAAGACGTTCCTCGTTGCCCTCGTAGGGATCGATGGATTCCCAGCCTCGTGGGTCCTGTGTTTCTAGGCGCATGATCGCGCCTACGTCGAGCCACCATTCCTGGTGCTCGCGGGGGGCCACTCCCACCCACGTGCAGAGCCACCGGTACAGCTTGAGTGCGTCGGACCAGGTAGCCGCGGTGAGGTCGGTCATCGTCGTTCGCTCCGGTTCAGAGGGACTCGAAGCTCCAGATCAGGGCCACCTCGGTGTCGTTGACGGCGATGAGGCCGGCGTCCCATGACCGGCTGCTCGTAGGAGTCGGGTCGTTCGCCCGGACCGCGGGAGCTCCCTGACCGTTGCTGTGAACCCTTCCGCGTCCGCCGGTGTGGCGGGGGGTTCGGGATTCCGAGCTGAGGTCTGTCATCGTTCGCTCCGTCATTCAGGGGCCGAGGTGATCGGGAAGGATTCCTCGGTGTGTCGAGGGTCAGTCCGCCGGGACCTCGCGGGGTGGGGTGTCGTCGTTGCCACGGCGGACGGTGTGGAGGCCGTGGGTCGGGGTCCAGGTGGTCACCACCAGTTCGTCGGCGTCGACGCCGATGTGGACCACCTCGGTCAGGTCGGCGTGGAAGAGGTGGAAGGGGTGCGGCGGGGCGCCAGCCTCCTCCGCGTAGCGGTGGAGTTCGGGCGGGTCGACGATCTCCACCGCGCGGCCCGAGATCCGGACGTCCCCGTCCGGCATGGTGTCGTCCGCGCCGGGGTTCGTGTGCAGGGCGAAGCGGGGGTCGTGCTGGAGGTCGCGGGCCTTCATCGAGCCCGCCATCATGCCGAGCCACAGCTCCCCGCCGCGGAAGTCGACGTTGAGCCCGGCCACCCGCGGCGAGCCGTCCTTGCGCAGGGTGGCCAGGACGTGGTGCGGGTACTGCGCGAAGCGGGCCCGGACGGCCGCCGCGAATTCCGGCTCCGCCTTCTCGAACGCAGCCCAATTGTTCGTCGTCATACGTCCATCAAAGCGCGCGCCGCCGGTGACGGCCGGTCAGGCACGCACGATGCCCGCCCGGCGCGCCGCCGCCAGCCAGGACGGGAACTCGGCGACGAGGCGGTCGTACAGTTCGGCGTCCGGTACGGCGCGCGGGTCGGCGCCGGCGTGGAAGTAGCCCGCGTTGTCGACCGCCCGCATCTGCGGTGCCGGGAGCTCGTCCAGGCGGCGAAGGAAGTCGAACTGGCTGCTGTGGGTGTTGCCGAAGCCGACGAACTGCCAGAAGAGGGGCAGGCGGGCCGCCTTGCACAGGTAGCGCTCCGCCGCGGTCTTGTCGACCGGGCCGCCGTCCGTCTGGAAGACGACCAGGGCCGGGTCGGCGGAGCCCGAGTCCAGGTAGTGGTCGATCACTGCGTCCATGGCCAGGTGGTAGGCGGTCTTTCCCATGTGGCCGAGCCCGGCGGCGATGGCGGCCACCCGTCCCTCGTGATCGGCCAGGGAGACCTCCTCGATCGCGTCGACGTCCGTGGAGAAGAAGACGACCGGTACGCGGCCGTCGGAGTCGAGGTGCGCCGACAGGCCCAGGACGCGGTCCGCGAGGGCCTGCACGCTGCCGTCCCGGTAGTAGGGGCGCATGGAGCCGGAGTAGTCCAGGACCAGGTAGACCGAGGCCCGGCCGCCCTCCAGGCCGTGCTTGCGCAGGGAGGTCCCGGCGCTCTTGTACAGGTTGACGAGGGCCGGCGCGGCTTCCTCCACCTTGCGCAGGCTGATGGCGCTGCCGCCCGTCATCGGGCGGGGTCCGTGCGCGGCCGGCCGTTCAGGGCCTCGATGTCCTCCAGCATGGCCGCCGCCAGGTCGCGCTCGGAGGCGTAGTACCGCTCGGCCCACTTGAGGGTGAGGGTCGGGTACGCCCAGGCGGCGTTCTCCTGCGCGGTCGCCGCGTCCGCCTCGGCGCGGCGGCGCATGTCCTCCGCGAACTCCTGGTGCCCGCACAGCACTTCGCGCAGCTGCTCCGGCTCCAGCAGGTGGCCCAGCCACAGCCGCAGCATCGGGCCGTGCTTGAGCACCGGCGGGTCGACGGGTGCCTCGCGCGCCCACTGCCGTACGGCGGTCATGCCCGCGTCGGTGATCCGGTACACCCGCTTGTCGCGGGGGCCGGTGTCCTGGGTGACCATCCGGGAGGAGGCGTAGCCGGCCTTCTCCAGGCGCTTGAGCTCGCTGTAGATCTGGCTGAAGGAGGGGCTCCAGTAGAAGAAGCCCAGCGAACGGTCCGACCACTTCTTCAGGTCGTAGCCGGAGAGCTCCTCGCCGAAGGAGAGCAGTCCGAGCACCGCCCAGCTGGTCGCGGGGAGCGTCCGCCGGGACGCCGTGCGGGGAGTCTCTTCTGCCGTCTCGTCTGCCACGCAGCGCAGTCTACGACCGGTTCCGGCGACGCCCTTCCCCCTGATGGGCGTGACTGCTAGAAGTATTTCGAATAGGAAGGTCGATGGGCCGCGGCTGTCCAACTCCCGCCGTTCGCATGGAGGAAGTGTGATCTCGCTGGACGGGAAGGTCGTCGTCATCACCGGTGCCGGGCGCGGTCAGGGCGCCGAGGAGGCCCGGTTGTGCGCGCGGGCCGGGGCGCGGGTCGTCGTGACGGACGTCCGGGAGGAGGAGGGCCGGGCGGTCGCCGCGGAACTGGGCGGACGGGGGCTGTTCGTACGGCACGACGTGGCCGACGCCCGCAGCTGGGCCGGGGTGGTGCGGGAGGCGGTGGCGGCCTTCGGGACGGTGTCGGCGCTGGTCAACAACGCCGCCCTGTGGCGCACCGCGCACGTCGAGGAGCAGAGCGCGCACGGCTTCGAAGAGCTGCTGCGGGTCAACCTGCTGGGCCCCTTCCTCGGCATCCAGGCGCTGGCGCCGGTGCTGCGCGCCGGCGGGGGAGGCTCCGTCGTCAACATCTCCTCCACCGCCGGGCTGGTCGGCATCCCCGGCCACGCGGCGTACGGATCCACCAAGTTCGGGCTGCGCGGACTGACCCGGTCGGCGGCGCTGGACCTCGCCGGGGACGGGATCCGCGTCAACTCGGTGCACCCCGGGGCCATCGACACCCCGATGGTGGCCGGGGCCGTCGCGGGCCGGGACTGGTCGCACGTGCCGCTGGGGCGGATGGGCCGGCCCGGGGAGGTCGGGGAGCTCGTCCGCTTCCTCTGCTCGGACGCCTCCTCGTACATCACCGGCGCGGAGTTCGCCGTCGACGGCGGGATGACGGCCCGATGACCCGCGACGGGCTCTCCCCCGAGGCGCGGCGGCTGTGCGACGCCATGACGGCCGGCTTCCCCCCGCCCGGGGATCCGGCGGCCCTGCGGGCGGCCGCGTCCGCGGGGGGCCGGGCGGGGCCGGAGGTGGCCTCGGTGTACGACACCGGCGCGGAGGGGGTCCGGGTGCGGGTCTACGACCCCGCGCCCGGGGCGGTCGGGCGGCCGCTCGCGGTGTACTTCCACGGCGGGGGGTGGGTGATGTGCGGGCTGGACACGCACGACGCCCTGTGCCGGACGCTGGCCGCCGCCTCGGGGGCGGTGGTCGTCTCCGCCGACTACCGTCTCGCGCCCGAACACCCCTGGCCGGCCGCGGCCGACGACGCGCTGGCCGTACTGCTGTGGGCCCGGGCCGAGGCGGGCGCCCTGGGCTGCGACGCGGACCGGGTGGTGGTGGCGGGGGACTCCAGCGGCGGCAACCTGGCGGCGGTCACCGCGCTGCGGGCACCGGGACTGGTCGCCGGGCAGCTGCTGGCGTACCCGCCGCTGGACGCCTCGATGGGCTCCGAGTCGGTGGCGGCGTACGGGCGCGGGTACTTCCACACCGCCGCGCACATGGCCTGGTACTGGGACCAGTACGGCGGCGACCCCGGCCACCCGCACGTCTCCCCGCTGCACGCCGTCGACCTCACCGGCCTGCCGCGAACCCTGCTGCTCCTGGCGGACTGCGACCTGCTGAGGGACGAGGGGCTGGCGTACGCCCGCCGGCTGGGCGAGGCGGGCGTGGACTGCGAGGTCCGGCTGCACCCGGGCGTCTTCCACGGCTTCCTGGGTTTGCCGCTGCCGGCCGCGAAGGCGGCGGTGGCAGGAGCGGCGGCCTGGCTGGCGGCGACGGGCTGAGGGGGCGGCGACGGCCTGAGGGGGCGGGGCGGCCGGATTCGAACCGGCGTCCTCCCCCATGTCGTGTGGGCGCACTACCTCTGTGCTACGACCCCGCCTTGCGGTGGATCCTATGCGCGGTGGGGGAGGGTGCGCACCCGCATTTCCCCGGCATGATGTGTTCATGGCTGAATTGGTCCGGCGGGTGCCCGGGGCGCTCGTGCGCAACGGGTGCCTGCTGGCGGCGGAGTTCGGGGCGGTCCTGCTGCTCCGTGGTCCCGAGGGCGCGTGGGTCCCCGTGCTGCTGGCCGTCTTCGTCGTCGGCGCGGCCGTACCGCACGGCACCGGCGCGGAGTTCGTGGCCCGGACCGCCGTCGCGCTCGTCGCGGTGGGGGTCGCGGTCGTCGGCGGGGTCGCCTGGGACCGGCACACCCTTCACGAGCGGGGCCGGGCGGGGACGGCGGTGGTCGCGTCGCGGACCATGGTGCAGGACGGCTCCACGCAGACCCCCTCGCTGCGGCTGCGCACGGAGGCGGGCCGCGAGCTGGCCGGCCCGGTGGCGCTGGACCTGCGGCCCGGCGCCCGGCTGGCGGTGACCGTCGATCCGGACGGCCCGGCCTGGTCGCTGGGCCCCCGCCCGCCCGAGCCGTTCTGGCAGGCCGCGGCGACGGCCGCCCTCCTGCTGCTCCAGACCGCCGGCGTCACCGCCCTCTCCCTGCGCCGCCCCCGCCCCTGAAACCGCTGGCCCGCGCCGCGGCGGTCCCCGTAGGGTCGCCAGCATGTCCACCACCACCCTCTGGCGGCCCACGGGCCCCGTGGAACTCGACCTCGTGCGCGCCCTCGACTGGCGGGCCTGGCCGCCGCGCCTGCCCGAGCAGCCGATCTTCTACCCGGTGCTCAACGAGGACTACGCGGTCCGCATCGCCCGCGACTGGAACGTCAAGCACTCCGGCGCCGGCTTCGTGACCCGCTTCGAGGTGGACTCGGCCTTCCTGGAGCGGTATCCCGTCCGACAGGCCGGCGGGGAGACCATCCTGGAGCTCTGGGTCCCGGCCGAGGAACTCGCCGAGTTCAACGCGCACATCGTCGGACGCATCGAGGTGGTGCGGGAGTTCCGGTGACCGAGCCCCGGGCCGGCCCGGGCCGAGCCGCCCAGCCGGGCAAGGGCTCGTCAGGCAGCCGGAGTTCGCGAAGAATGGCGCCATGACCACCCCACGTGCCCGGTCCTTCGACGCCGCCGCCGCGCTCTACCACGCCCACCGGCCCGGATACCCCGGCGCGCTGTTCGACGCCGTCGAGGAGCTCGCCGGGCGGCCGCTGCGCGGGGCGCGGGTCGCCGACGTCGGAGCCGGGACCGGGATCGCCAGCGCGCTGCTGGACGCGCGCGGCGCCCGGGTGGTCGCCGTGGAGCCCGGGGACGGGATGGCCGCCGAGTTCCGGCGGGCGCACCCCGCGATCCCGGTCGTGCGCGGCGACGGGAACCGGCTGCCCCTGGCCTCCGGGAGCGTCGACTTCCTGACCTACGCCCAGGCCTGGCACTGGACCGACCCCGCCCGCTCCGTCCCGGAGGCCCGCCGCGTGCTGCGCCCCGGCGGGGCCCTCGCGCTGTGGTGGAACGACCTGGACACCACCGTGCCGTGGATCGCCGAACAGGACCGGCGGCTGCGGGACTACTTCGGCGTCGTCGGGGTGCCCGCGCGCGAGTCCCTGGAGGGGCTGGAGGCCGTCACCCGCGAGGTGTCCTGGTCGCGCCGGATCCCGCTGGAGGCGCACCTCGCCAACCACGCCAGCCACTCCGCCTTCCTCGTCCTCGGCGCTTCCCGCACCCGGGAGTTCATGGACGCCGAGCGGGCCCGGCTGCGGGCCCTCTTCCCGGACGGGGTGGTCGAGGAGACCTATGCCGTCACCCTTCACGTGGCCGCCTGCTGAGCCACCACCTCCGCCCGGCACTGCGACGGGCTGCCCCACGCGTCGCGCAGCGGGCGGGCCTTGCGCAGCCACAGCGACAGGTCCAGCTCCTGCGTGTAGCCGACCGCGCCGTGCAGCTGCAGAGCGGTGAGCGCGGCCGCGTACGCCGCCTCGCCGGCGGTCAGCTTCGCCGCCGCGACGTCCCGCCCCGACAGGGACAGCGCCGCCCCCCACAGCAGCGGCCGGGCGAACTCCAGGGCCAGCAGGGTGTCGGCCAGCCGGTGCTTGACCGCCTGGAAGCCGCCGATCGGCGTCCCGAACTGGGTGCGCTGCCCCGCGTACCGCACCGTCTGCGCCAGCAGGGCCTCGCCGACGCCCAGGCACTGGGCCGCCGTCAGCAGCCGGGCCCAGCGCAGGGCCGCCCGGGCAGCCATCGTCACGGCCGGGCCGGCCGCCAGCAGCTCCCCGTCCCCGGCCGGCCGGAACAGCCGTCGCGCCGGGTCCGTGGACGCCAGCAGCTCCCCGTGCCCGCCGGCCAGCCGCAGCTCGCCCGCCGCCGTCACCGTGAAGCGGTGTGTGACCGCGTCCGCGTCCAGGGCGTACGGGGACCCGCCCGGCAGCGTCAGCGTCGCCAGGGCCCCGCCCGCGGCCAGGGACGGCAGGAACCGCTCGGCCGGCCCCTCGTCACCCAGCTCGGCGAAGAGCACGCAGGCGGCCGCCGTCTCCACCACCGGCCCCGGCACGCCCGCCCGCCCCAGTTCCACGAAGCCCAGGGCCAGCTCCACCGGCAGCGGGCCCACGCCGTCGTACGCCTCCGGTGCGGCCAGGGCGAACAGGCCCGTGGCGGCGAGAGCGGACCACAGGTCCCGCCCGGGGCCGTGGTCCCCGGTCGCCCAGGCCCGTACCGTCTTGGGGACGTCGGCCGCGCCGAGCAGGGAGCGCAGCGTACGGGCGTAGTCCGACTGTTCCGCAGTCGGCAGGAAGCGCATCAGCGGCGGCCCTTCGGGAGACCGAGCAGCCGCTCGGCGATGATGTCGCGCTGGATCTCGTTCGTGCCCGCGTAGATCGGCCCGGCCAGGGAGAAGAGCCAGGGCTCGGCCCAGGGCCCCTCCGCGAGTTCCGCGTCCGGGCCCAGCAGGTCCAGGGCCGTCTCGTGCAGGGCGATGTCGTACTGCGACCAGAACACCTTGTTCAGGCTGGACTCCGCGCCGATCCGCGCGCCCGCCGCGAAGCGGGACGCGCCGGTCCAGGTGAACAGCTCGTAGGCGCGGGCCCCGACCAGGGCGTCCGCGACCCGGTCGCGCAGCGCGGTGTCGGCGGGGTCGCCCTGCGCGCGCCACAGCGCGGTGAGCCGGCCGGCGGCCGCCAGGAACCGGCCGGGGGAGCGCAGGGTCAGCCCCCGCTCGTTGCCGGTGGTGGACATGGCGATGCGCCAGCCCTGCCCCGGCTCGCCGATCACGTCCTCGTCGGGGACGAAGACCTCGTCGAGGAAGAGTTCCGCGAAGGCCGGCTTGCCGTCGAGGCGGCCGATGGGCCGCACCGTCACCCCCGGCTCCCGCAGGCCGAACATCAGGTACGTGAGCCCCTGGTGCGGCCTGGGCGCGGCCGGGTCGGTACGGAAGAGGCCGAAGGCGCGGTCGGCGAAGGCGGCCCGCGAGGACCAGGTCTTCTGCCCGGACAGCAGCCAGCCGCCGTCGGTCCGCACCGCCCGCGAGGTCAGGGAGGCCAGGTCGGAGCCCGCCTCCGGCTCCGACCAGGCCTGCGCCCAGACGACCTCCCCGCTCGCCATGGGGGGCAGCACCCGGGCCCGCTGCTCGGCCGTGGCGTGGTCGAAGAGGGTCGGCGCCAGCAGGCTGATGCCGTTCTGCGAGACCCGGCCGGGTGCGCCCGCCGCCCAGTACTCCTCCTCGAAGACCAGCCACCGCTCGATGTCCGCGCCCCGGCCCCCGTACTCCTCGGGCCAGGACACCACCGACCAGCGGTCGGCGTGCAGCTGCGCCTCCCACTCCCGGTGCGCCGCGAAACCCTCCCCGGTCTCCAGCGAGGGCAGGGGCCGGGCGGGGACGCGGGCGCGCAGCCAGTCCCGCGCCTCGGCGCGGAAGGCCTCCACCTCGGGGTCGTGGTCGAGGTTCACGATTCCTCCGCCTCCTCGGGGCACAGGGCGATCCTTCCCTAACAAGTGTTTGGTAGGTTAACGTACGGCCATCAGCAGCGTCGAGGCCCGCGCCCTCGGCCTTCCGAGGAGGTACGGAGTTGACCGCACCCGCGTACGTGCCCGCCCACGGGCTGCTCGAAGGCCGCACCGCCGTCATCACCGCCGCCGCCGGAGCCGGCATCGGCGGCGCCACCGCCCGCCGCTTCCTCGAAGAGGGCGCCACCGTCCTGGTCAGCGACGCCCACGCCCGCCGCCTGAAGGAGACCGAGGACGCCCTCGCCGCCGAGTTCGGCGCCGGCCGCGTCGCCTCCCTGCCCTGCGACGTCACCGACGGACAGCAGGTCGAAGCCCTCTTCGCACACGCCGAGCAGCTCCACGGCGGCCTCGACGTCGTCGTCAACAACGCCGGACTCGGCGGCACCGCCGACCTCGTCGACATGACCGACGACCAGTGGGACCGGGTCCTCGACGTCACCCTGAACGGCACCTTCCGCTGCACCCGCGCCGCCCTGCGCTCCCTGAAGGCGTCCGGGCGCGGCGGCGTCGTCGTCAACAACGCCTCCGTCATCGGCTGGCGCGCCCAGACCGGCCAGGCCCACTACGCCGCCGCCAAGGCCGGGGTCATGGCCCTGACCCGGTGCGCGGCCCTGGAGGCCGCCGCCTTCGGCGTACGGATCAACGCGGTCGCCCCGAGCCTGGCCATGCACCCGCACCTGGTGAAGGTCACCAGCGAGGAGCTGCTGCGCGAGCTGACCGCCCGCGAGGCCTTCGGCCGCCCCGCCGAGCCCTGGGAGATCGCCAACGTCATCGTCTTCCTGGCCTGCGGCTACTCGTCGTACATGACGGGCGAGACCGTCTCGGTCAGCAGCCAGCACGCGTAGGCCGAGAATGGGCCCGTGCCAACGAACCAGCCGGACGCCCAGCCGGCCGCCAAGAAGAAGACGCAGGTGACCGCCTCACCCGAGCGCCGCCAGGAGCTCCTCGGCACCGCCGCCGAGGTCTTCGCCGCCCAGGGCTACAACGCCACCACCGTCCGCAAGATCGCCGACGCCGCCGGGATGCTCGCCGGCAGCCTCTACTACCACTTCGATTCCAAGGAATCGATGCTCGACGAGATCCTCTCGGCCTTCCTGAACGAGCTGTGGGCGGGGTACGACACCGTCCTCGCCGCCGGCCTCGGCCCCAGGGAGACCATCGAGGCCCTCGTCACCGAGTCCTTCCGGGAGATCGACAGGCACCGCGCCGCCGTCGCCATCTACCAGAAGGAAGCGCGCACCCTCTCCGCGCAGCCCCGCTTCCACTACCTCTCCGACTCGCAGGTCAAGTTCGAGAAGGCGTGGCTGGGAACGCTGGAGCGGGGGGTCGCCGCCCGCGTCTTCCGCGCCGACCTCGACATCCGCCTCACCTACCGCTTCGTGCGCGACACGGTGTGGGTCGCGGCGTCCTGGTACCGGCCGGGCGGCCAGCACAGCCCCGAGGAGATCGCCCGCCAGTACCTGTCGATGGTCCTGGACGGGATCGCCGTACGCCCCTGACCGTTGAGGAGCCCGTCATGCCCGAGGCCTACATAGTCGACGCCGTACGCACCCCCGTGGGCCGGCGCGGCGGCGGCCTGTCCGCCGTGCACCCCGCCGACCTGGGCGCGCACGTCCTGAAGGCGCTGGTCGAGCGGTCCGGGGTGGACCCGGCCGCGGTGGAGGACGTGGTGTTCGGCTGCCTGGACACCGTCGGCCCGCAGGCCGGCGACATCGCGCGCACCGCGTGGCTGGCCGCGGGACTGCCCGAGGAGGTCCCGGGCGTGACCGTGGACCGGCAGTGCGGCTCCTCGCAGCAGGCCGTGCACTTCGCGGCGCAGGGCGTGCTCTCCGGCACCCAGGACCTGGTGGTCGCGGGCGGCACCCAGAACATGTCGATGATCCCCATCGCCTTCGCCTCCCGGCAGGCCGCCGAGCCGCTGGGCCTCACCGAGGGGCCCTACGCGGGCTCGCGGGGCTGGCGGGCGCGGTACGGCGACGCGCCGGTCAACCAGTTCCACGGGGCGCAGCTCATCGCGCAGAAGTGGGGCATCTCGCGGCGGGACATGGAGGAGTACGCGCTGCGCTCCCACCAGCGGGCGGTCCGGGCCGTCGACGAGGGCCGCTTCGAGCGGGAGACCGTCGCCTACGGGGAGGTCCGGGTGGACGAGGGCCCGCGCCGGGACACCACCCTGGAGAAGATGGCGGCTCTCAAGCCGGTGGTCGAGGGCGGCACCATCACGGCGGCCGTCTCCTCCCAGGTCTCGGACGGCGCGGCGGCCATGCTGATCGCCTCCGAGCGGGCGGTCGCCGAGCACGGCCTCACGCCCCGGGCCCGCATCCACCACCTGTCGGTCCGCGGCGAGGACCCCGTCCGCATGCTGTCGGCCCCGATCCCGGCGACCGCCCACGCCCTGAAGAAGACCGGCCTCACCCTGGACGCCATCGACCTGGTCGAGATCAACGAGGCCTTCGCCCCGGTGGTCCTGGCCTGGCTGAAGGAGACGGGCGCCGACCCCGCCCGGGTCAACGTCAACGGCGGCGCCATCGCCCTCGGCCACCCGCTGGGCGCCACGGGCGTGAAGCTGATGACCACGCTGCTGCACGAGCTGGAACGCACGGGCGGCCGCTACGGCCTGCAGACGATGTGCGAGGGCGGCGGACAGGCGAACGTGACGATCATCGAGCGGCTGTAGCCGGGCCCGGACCGGGCGGTGCGAGGGGCCCGTGTGCCGTGGGTCGCAGCGCCGCCCGGCAGGGTGTGCTAGCTTAGGGGGCGTTGCAGTTGTGGTACCCATGAACTTTATGTGCGCCTGACGGGAATGCTCCGCAGGCGCTTTTATTGTTTTTCCCGGATTCTCCCGGATGGGGCCCTTGCCGCCTATTCAGGAGATTTCAAATGGCACTTGGCACCGTGAAGTGGTTCAACTCGGAAAAGGGCTTCGGCTTCATCGAGCAGGACGGCGGCGGCCCGGACGTCTTCGCCCACTACTCGAACATCGCCACCCAGGGCTTCCGTGAGCTCCAGGAGGGCCAGCGCGTGTCCTTCGACGTGACGCAGGGCCAGAAGGGCCCCCAGGCGGAGAACATCCTCCCCGCCAACTAAGTACGTCAGCTTGCCGGGGTCCGCACCGTGAGGTGCGGGCCCCGGCTTGTCTGCTGTCTCGACCTTTGTTTTACCTGCCGGTTTCAGGAGGGCTTTCTCGCATGACCAGCTCCAGCTCCGCACGACCCAGCCGCCGCCCCACCCGGGGCCGAGGTGCGGCCCAGGGACGTCCGAAGGCTGGCGCGGGACGGCAGAAGTCCGCCCCCGTGGCCCGGCCCCAGGAATTCACCATGCCCGAACCGCAGACCCCGGCCCTCCCGCCGGTGGACGCGTTCGAGGACATGGACATGCCCGAGGCGCTGCTGAAGACCCTCGCCGCCCAGGGCGTGACCGAGCCGTTCCCCATCCAGGCCGCCACCCTGCCGAACTCGCTGGCCGGCCGTGACCTGCTCGGCCGCGGCCGTACCGGCTCCGGCAAGACGCTCGCCTTCGGCCTGGCCCTGCTGGCCCGCACCGCCGGCCGCCGCGCACAGCCCACGGCGCCGCTCGCGCTGGTCCTCGTACCGACCCGCGAGCTCGCCCAGCAGGTCACCGACGCCCTGAGCCCCTACGCCACGGCCGTCAACCTGCGCATCGCGACCGTCGTCGGCGGCATGTCGATCAACCGGCAGTCCGGCGCGCTGCGCCGCGGCGCCGAGGTGCTCGTCGCCACCCCCGGCCGCCTCAAGGACCTCATCGACCGCGGTGACGCCGACCTCTCGCAGGTCGCGGTCACCGTCCTCGACGAGGCCGACCAGATGACCGACATGGGCTTCATGCCGCAGGTCACCGCCCTGCTCAAGCAGGTCCGCCCCGACGGCCAGACCATGCTGTTCTCGGCGACCCTCGACAAGAACATCGACAAGCTCGTCAAGATGTTCCTCACCGACCCGGTCGCCTTCTCCGTCGACCCGTCCGCCGGCGCGGTCAGCACGATGGAGCACCACGTCCTGTACGTCATGGACGAGACCGACAAGAAGGCCGTGGCGACGCGCATAGCGGCCCGCGAGGGCCGGGTGATCATGTTCGTGGACACCAAGCGCGGGGTCGACCGCCTGGTCAAGCGGCTCCTGGCCGACGGCGTGCGCGCCTCCGGCCTGCACGGCGGCCGCTCCCAGCCGCAGCGCAACCGGACCCTCGACTGGTTCAAGACCGGCGAGGTCACCGCGCTGATCGCCACCAACGTGGCCGCGCGCGGCATCCACATCGACGACCTCGACCTCGTCGTCAACATCGACCCGCCGACCGACCACAAGGACTACCTGCACCGCGGCGGCCGTACCGCCCGTGCCGGCGAGTCCGGCAGCGTCGTGACCCTGGTCCTGCCCGACCAGAAGCGGGAGATGTCCCGCCTGATGTCGGACGCCGGGATCACCCCGCGCACCGCGCAGATCAAGTCCTCCGACGCGGAGCTGGCCCGCCTGACCGGCGCCCGGGAGCCCTCCGGCATCCCCGTCGTGCTGGAGGTGCCGCAGCCCGCGCAGCCCAAGGCGCGCAGTGGCTCGGGCTCCGGCTCGGGCTCCTCGCGCCGCCGCTCGGGCGGCCCGCGCGGCGGCTCCGCCACCGGTTCGGCGCCCGCCTCCGGCGGCCGCGGCCGCCGCTCGGCCGGCTCCGCCTCCGGGCAGGCCCCCGCCTCCGCCTCGGGCCAGTCCCGGCGCGGCCAGGGCGGCGGCCAGGGCACCGGTTCCACCCCCGCCCAGGGCCGGCGCTCCGCGGGCTCGGGCTCCGGGGGCGGCGCGGCCGCGGCCTCCGCGCGCAGCCGCGTCGGCGCGGCGGGCCAGGGACGCCGCCGGGCGGTCTGACCCGGGACACAGCACACCGGGACGCCGGGCGGCGCGCATCGTGCGCCGCCCGGCGTCCTGCCGTTCCGGGGCGGGGCCGGGCGGGTGCGCCTAGCGGACCAGCTTGTCCTGGAGCTTCACCAGCGTCCGCAGGTCCAGGCCCAGGCCCTGCGTGAGGTAGCCGTAGAAGCTGCCGTAATCGGCCTCCAGCTGCGCCGTCGCCGCGTCCAGGTAGTCCTGGCGGACCTCCTGGAGCGGGATGAGCAGGTCCGGGTTCTGCATCCGCCCCGACTGCTTGAGACCCGCGCGCACCTGGGCGTCGTACGCCGCCCGGAAGGTGTTCGACGCCAGGTAGTCGCGCTCGGCCGTCTCCTGCGGCACGGCGAGCGAGCGCAGCAGGACGTAACTCAGCCAGCCCGTCCGGTCCTTGCCGGAGGTGCAGTGGTACAGCAGCGGGCCCTGGCCGCCGTCCGAGATCTCCCGCAGGGTCGCCGCGAGCTGCGCCCGGTTCTCGGGGCCCGTCACGAACGTGCGGTAGATGTCCCGCATGTAGGCCTCGGCGCGGCCGCCGCCGAGCATCTGCTCCTGCTTCACGGGATCGCCGGTGGCTATCGCGCCGACCAGGGTGCCGTACAGGCCCAGGTCGCTGATCGGGCGGGACGTGGGGGAGAGCCCGGACGGCAGCCTGTCGGCGCCGTCGTACTGGAGCTCCATGGGGATGCGGAAGTCGACGACCTTCGTGAGGCCGAGACCCGCGACGGTGGTGATGTCCGCCGCAGTCAGCTTGCTCAGCGCGTCGGAGCGGTACACCAGGCCCTGGCGGACCTGACCGCCGGTGTAGGTGCGGTAGCCGCCGATGTCCCGGAGGTTGACGGCGCCCTGGAGGGGGATCTGACGGATCGTTTCCGCCGTGGACTGGCGGTGGTACTGCGGCTGTCTGACGAAGGCGCCGCCCGCCGGCGCCGCGTGGGCGGAGGCGGGCAGGGTCCCGATGGCGAGGGCGGCGGCGACCGCCGCCGTCGCCAGGCGGATTCGGGCACGGCTCATCATGCGACTCCCGGAACGGAGAAGGGGGATCACCCTGGTGGTGGCAGGGTGCGGAGCGAGTGCAGTGCTTCCGTTGCCTGTCGTGCTTCGGCCATGACCCGGGAGACGAGTTCCGCACAGGACGGCAGATCCTCGATCACCCCCGCGACCTGGCCCGATGCCATGACACCGAGGTCCGTACGGCCCTCGACCATGGACGCCTTCAGGAGCATCGGCGTGTTCGCCGCCAGCAGGACCTGGCTCCACGACAGGTCCTTGCCGTGCCTCATCGCCAGGCCGTCGCGCACCATCTGCGCCCACGTCAGGCCCGACAACTTCCGGAACCCGGCGGCGTGCCGGACCGCCCTGGCCAGCGCCCGGGCCCGGCCCGCCCGCTCCAGGGACGCGACCAGCTCGGTGCGCAGCATGCGGTGCGGCAGCCCGTCGACGGCCGTGGTGACGGTGACGTCCTGGACGCCGGCCTTCAGGTACTCGGCCTTGACGGCGTCGGGGACGGTGGAGTCGGAGGTCAGCAGGAAGCGGGTGCCCATCGCGATGCCCGCCGCCCCGTACGCCAGGGCCGCGACCAGGCCCCGTCCGTCGCTGAAGCCGCCCGCCGCGACCACCGGGATGTCCACCGCGTCGACCACCTGGGGCAGCAGCACCGTGGTGGCCACGTCCCCGGTGTGCCCGCCGCCCTCCCCGCCCTGCACGATCACCGCGTCCGCGCCCCAGGCCGCGACCTTCTCGGCGTGCCGGCGCGCCCCGACCGAGGGGATCACCACCACCCCGGCGTCCTTGAGCCGGGCGATCAGCTCCCGGGTCGGGGCGAGCGCGAAGGAGGCCACCCGGACGCCCTCGTCGATGATCAGCCGCACCCGCTCGGCCGCGTCCCCGGCGTCCGCCCGGAGGTTGACCCCGAACGGCGCGTCCGTCCGGGAGCGGACCTCCCGGACGGCCGCGCGCAGCTGCTCCGTGGTCATCGTCGCCGACGCCAGGATCCCCAGCGCGCCCGCCTCGGCCGCCGCCGTCACCAGGCGCGGGCCGGCGACCCAGCCCATGCCCGTCTGCACGATCGGGTGGCGGACCCCGACCAGCGTGGTCAACGCCGTCTCCATCGCCGCCTCCACGGGGTCAGACCCGCACTTCCCGGTCGCGCAGGCCCTCGGGGTCGATCACCTCGCGGATCAGCCGCAGCTCCTCGGCCGTCGGCTCCCGCGTGTACGGGACCCCGTCCGGGACCGCCAGCTCGAACCCGGTCGCCGCCCGGACCTGTGCGGGGGTGACGCCCGGGTGCAGGGAGGCCGGCCGCATCGAGCGGTCCGGGCCGGCGAAGTCGAACACCCCGAGGTCGCTGACCACCCGGGGCAGCCGGTGGAAGCGGGTCACCCCCGCCGCCTCGGCACGGTCGTGGCCCACGCCGCTGACCATGTCGACCCGCTCGACGAACACCCGGGGGGAGTGCCGCGGGATCCAGTAGCTCACCGGGTTGTTCAGGGTGTTCACGGGCGCGCCGCGGACCCCGAGGAGCTGGCGGGCGGGCCGCTCCCAGTCGCCGATGCAGGAGATGTTCTGGTTGCCGTACCGGTCGATCTGGGCGGCGCCCATCATCACGTGCCGCCGCCCGCCGGTGACCATCGTGAGGTGGCGGCGGTACGGCAGCCAGCCCTCGACGGTGCCGTCCAGGCCGACCAGCATGGCCTCGCCGTCGGTGAGCAGCAGGTCGGGGGAGAAGGTCCGCTTGGCCAGCCGGGCCCCGAAGGAGGGGATCAGCCCCATCGGGCTGGCGAGCACCTCGCCGTCGCCGCGCCAGGCCTCGGCGCAGGCGATCACACAGTATTCGGCTCGGGTGGCGGTGGCGGCGGTCACTGCTGCTCCTCGTGCCAGGTCCGGACGGCGCTCTGGTAGGCGTGCTCGCTGTCGCCGGCCAGGAAGCGGGCGGCGAACTCGGGCCAGGGGGTGGACGCGTAGAGCTTCTGGAAGGGCTCGTCGCGGTCGTAGTCGGGCACGCAGGAGGTGAAGTGCGCACCGTTCGGGGCCTCCACCACGCCGGTGACCGAGTGCCGGCTGACGAGGAGGGACTGCGGGGGCCCGGACTTGGCCAGCTCGGCGCTCTCCACGAGCTGTTCGCAGGAGACGTACGCGGTGTCGGCGGCTTCGCAGAAGAGGTCGTCGAAGTACGGGTCCGGGCCGAGGTACTGGGCGTTGCCGAGCCGGTCGGCGCGGTTGAGGTGGACCAGGGCCGCGTCCATGCGCAGGGCGGGGACGGCGACGAACTCCTCGCCGTCGGCGTAGGGGGAGGTGACGGTACGCAGTTCCGGGTTGACCCGCATCACGTCGGAGCCGAGGCCGGCCCGCACGGGCATGAAGGGGAGCCGGTTGGCGGCGGCGTGCAGCCCCCACATGAACATGGCCTCGTCGTACTCGGTGAGGGCGAGGGCCCCGCTCTCGCGGGCGGCCCGGAAGTGGGGTTCCAGCGCGATGGAGTCGAGGGTGGCGAAGGGGGCCACCAGCCTGCGGATCCGGCCGGCCGCGGCCAGCAGCCCGACGTCGGGGCCGCCGTAGGAGACGACGGTGAGATCGGTGATCCGGGAGCGGAGCAGTGCTCGCACCAGGGCCATGGGCTTGCGCCGCGAACCCCAGCCGCCGATGCCGAGGGTCATCCCGCTGCGCAGCCGCCCCACCACGTCTTCGGGGGTCATGCTCTTGTCCGTCATGCGGATCCTCCCTGTCCCTCTTCCGAGCCCTTCCCGAAGGTGTCGCGGACGCGGTCGGCGACACCGCTGAGGTTGGCCTCGAAGGTGAAGCCCTGTTCGAAGCGGTAGCTGCGGCGGACGTCCACCGGATCGATGCCGTTGATGGCGGCCTTGGCCAGGCGGATCAGGTAGCCGTCCTTCTTCGCGATCTCGGCGGCCAGTTCCAGGGCCGCCTCCCGCAGCCGCTCCGGTGCGACCACCCGCCAGACGGAGCCGTGCGCGTGCAGTTCGGCGGCGGTGGCGGTGCGCGAGGTGTAGTACAGCGCGCGCATCATGTGCTGCGGGACCAGCCGGGCCAGGTGGGTGGCGGCCCCGAGGGCCCCCCGGTCGAGCTCGGGCAGGCCGAAGACGGCGTCGTCGTCCGCCACGATCGCGTCGGCGTTGCCGACGAGCCCGATGCCGCCGCCCAGGCAGAAGCCGTTCACGGCGGCGACCACCGGCACCTCGCACTCGTACACGGCGGCGAAGGCCTCGTAGCAGCCGCGGTTGGCGCCGACGAGGGTGGTGTGCCCGGTGTCGCGCTGCATCTCCTTGATGTCGACCCCCGCGTTGAAGCCGCGGCCCTCGGCCGCCAGGACCACGCAGCGGACCTCGGGGTCGCGGCCGGCGGCGCGCAGGGCGTCGGCGAGGTCGTACCAGCCCCGCACGGGGAGCGCGTTGACGGGCGGGAAGTCGGCTGTGACGAGTGCGATGCCCTTGGCAGGGCGGGAGGTGGAGACACCCATGAGCGGATCAGCTACCTTTCCACCAAACATTTGTTAGGTGCTTGCCAGGTGAGGAAGGTAGCAGCCGATGGAGCTCAAGGGGAGGGTCGTCGCCGTCACCGGCGGAACCCGGGGCGTGGGCGCCGGGATCGCGCGCTCGTTCCTCACGGCCGGGGCGCAGGTCGTCGTCTGCGCCCGCAGGCCGCCGCCGGAGCCGGTGGCGGCGGGCGGGCGGCAGGCCGCCTTCACCGCCGTGGACCTGCGCGACGCGGGCGCCGTGGGGGAGTTCTTCGCGGCGGTCGCGGACCGGTACGGGCGGCTCGACTGCCTGGTGAACAACGCGGGCGGCACCCCGTACCGGCTGCTGGGGGAGGGGGCGGCCGAGCGGCACGCGCGGGTCGTAGAGCTCAACCTGGTGGCCCCGATGACGGCCTCGCTCGCGGCGTACCCGTGGCTGCGGCAGAGCCGGGGCTCGGTCGTGATGGTCGGCAGCGTCAGCGGCACCCGGCCGTCGCCGGGGACGGCGGCCTACGGGGCGGCCAAGGCGGGCCTGGAGAACCTGGCCCGCTCCATGGCCGTGGAGTGGGCGCCCGACGTACGGGTCAACTCGCTGGTCCTCGGCATGGTGCGGACCGAGCTGGCCCACCTGCACTACGGCGACGAGGCGGGCATCGCGGCCGTCGGCGCCACCGTGCCGCTGGGCCGGCTGGCCGAGCCCGCGGACGTGGGGGAGGCGGCGGTCTTCCTGGCCTCCGCCCGGGCGGCGTACGTGAGCGGGGCGAGCCTGCTGGTGCACGGGGGCGGGGAGCGGCCCGCGTTCCTGGACGCGGCAACGGTCAACAAGGCAACGGCCGACGAGGAGAGCTGAGGCGGAGATGGGCATTGCGGACGGACGCGTGGTGATCGTGACGGGCGCCGGACGGGGACTGGGCCGCGCCCACGCCCTGGCCTTCGCGGCGGAGGGCGCGCGGGTGGTCGTCAACGACCTCGGGGTGGGCCTCGACGGGCAGCCCGGGCCCGGCAGCCCGGCCGCACGGGTCGTGGAGGAGATCCGGGCGCTGGGCGGGGAGGCGGTGGCGCACGGAGGGGACGTCGCGACGGGAGAGGGCGCGGCCTCCCTGGTGGACTGCGCGGTCTCCGCGTTCGGCGGGCTGGACACCCTGGTCAACAACGCCGGGTTCCTGCGCGACCGGATGCTGGTCAACCTGGAGGAAGACGACTGGGACGCGGTGGTACGGGTCCACCTCAAGGGGCACTTCCTGCCGCTGCGGTCGGCGGCCGCGTGGTGGCGGGCCGAGGCGAAGGCCGGACGGCAGCGGGCCGCGCGGGTGGTCAACACCTCCTCGGGGGCGGGGCTGCTGGGCTCCGTCGGGCAGGGCAACTACAGCGCGGCCAAGGCGGGCATCCTCGGCCTGACCCTGGTGGCGGCGGCCGAGATGGGCCGGTACGGGGTCCAGGTCAACGCCGTCGCCCCGGCGGCGCGGACCCGGATGACCGAGGAGACCTTCGCCGCGTCGATGGCGGCCCCCGCCGAGGGCGCCTTCGACGCGATGGCCCCGGAGAACGTGTCGCCGCTGGTGGTGTGGCTGGGCTGCGGGGCCTCTGCCGGGGTGACGGGGCGGGTCTTCGAGGCGGAGGGCGGCCGCATCACGGTGATGGAGGGCTGGCGCCCGGGCCCCACCGCGGACCGCGGCGCCCGCTGGACCCCGTCGGAGGTGGGCGAGGCCGCGGCGAAACTGGTCGCGGAGGCGCAGCCGCCGTTGGGGGTGTACGGGGCGCGGTAGCCGGCGCACCGGGCGCTACGCCGTACCCCGGGCGGGCGCGCGGTGCCGCTGCGCGGGCTGCTCCCCGCCCCGCCCTTCGCCCGTTCCCCGGGGCTCCGCCCCGGCCCCCGGGGGGGGGGGGGCCCCCCCGCCCCCCCCCCCCAAAGCCCCGCGGCGGGGGGGGGGGGGGGGCCCCCGGGCCCCGCGCCGCCCCCCG